>CAZFBP010000101.1:2150-10421 GCA_964517255.1 uncultured Chryseobacterium sp. | reverse complement strand
CGACCCTGCACGATGCTCCGCTTTCGCATGATGCGTTGCGCGCCTGGCCCAACCCGGCCCAGGACAAGCTGTTCGTGGATGCGCCCGGTGCAGGATGGATCCAAGTCATCGATGCGCAGGGGAGGAGCGTTGCCTGCCCGACCGCTCGGATGGGCGATCGCTTCTTCCTTGATGTGGCCGATCTGCACGCAGGGGTTTACATCGTCCGGACGGATGATGTACGCACTGTGCGGTTCATGAAGCGCTAATCCTTTATCGCCTTGAGGCGCAAGCGGCCGAGCTCTATTAGGTACAAGCCCGAATTCAGATGCCCGAGTTGCATTCCATCGCTGTAGGTGCATACATGAACTGCTCTACCCTGCGCGTCGCGCACGATCACGTGGTCACTAGGCAGGACCCCACCGGTGATGAACAGTTCATTCGTGAAAGGACTCGGGCTTACGACCGGTGAGACTGAAGCGGGATTTTCACCGAAACCTACTTCACCGCAGATGACCGATGCGTTTGCCGCTGCTGGGCGGGGAAGCAGTGCGATGGTTGCCTCAGTCACCTGAGGCGCAGCGGTGTTCACTGGTGTGATGTCGGTAAACGGCGGCAGGTAGCTCGTTGCGGTGATCGTGCTTATCGGCTCATAGCCGCATACCTCGTTGTTGAATAGCACTTTGTGCAGCTGGCCCGGTCCTAGACCAAAGGTCCCGCTCGTGGGCGAGTCATAGAAGCTGTCAATGGGTGCGTTGAGGCAACTCGAGCAGCGCTTCGCCCAGAGCAATTCGAAACTCAAACCGAACTTGAGCAGCAGGCTGGATGTGCCGATGGATCCGGCGACCAGGAAGGTGCCGGAAGGATGTGCATGAACCGTGGTGAGGCGCACTCCGGCAGCATCAGTAAGAAGCACCCCGGTTTGCGGAACCCCGGCAAGGTCCATAAGGACGAAATGGCCTCGGGAAAGACCATCTGGACCGACCGAATTCATAGCGCACCCGTATCCGGAATTGTTAAGGGCGGTGCCGACAACCTCTTCGTTTTGTGGCTCGGCAGAACCAAGTTGGTACTGCTTCATCCAGAGTGCTCCGGTCGAGTTGAACGCACCAAGCAATGCCGTGTGATCGTCACTGCCGGGGAGGACACCAGAACCGCCCAGCACATCGGTGAAACTAGTGGCCGCGCCGCAATCGAACCGAAATTGGAGGTTTTCGACAGTGGTAACTTGTCTGATCTGGGTAGCGAACCCAGTTTCAGCGTTGCAAGAGACGCGGTATAGTCCGTTTCCCCCGAAGCTGTCCGCGCTGGTATAGCCAGTTATCGAGAACCCTTGATTGAGGAGGACGGCGAACCGGGTCTGCGAGAACTGCATTCCGGCGAAGGATTTCGTCCAAGTGATAGAGCCATCGTTAGCGTAGCGTACGAGTTGCGGCACATTGCTGCTGGTGAGTGCGCCGGAGACCACGATGCCCCCATCGCCGTCCGTTGCGTCGAAGAGGAACCAGAGCGGATCCGCGAAGCAATTCGCGGTGAGCGGGGTCAAGCTGCCGTTCGGGTTCAGACGTATCAAGTCCACCCAGCTACTGTCGAACCCGAAGCGGTGTTCGGAGACTAAGAGGTGCCCCTGGCTAGAGCCCATGTCTTGCATGCGAAGGCGGGTGCTATTTGCAATGGAAATGGTGCTGGGCTCTTGCGCAGTGCCGCTCAACGCTGCCAGGACAAACGTTGAAAGAAGTGCGCAGGGCTGCCACACGGTTTCTTGCTTCGGATGGTAAAGGACGACTCGAATGTAGTAACCTGTGCGCTTCATCAAGCGCTAATCCTCCAGCACCCCGAACTTCCCTGCGGCCACATCCTTGAACGCCTGCTGCAGCTCTTCCACGGTGTTCATGAGGAAGGGCCCGTAGGCCGCGATCGGCTCGTTCAGCGGCTCTCCGCTCAGCACAAGGAGCGTTGCGCCATCCGCGCTGGTCACCTGCACCTCCTCCCCATCGTTGCGGAAGACGATGAGGTGATTCGTGGGAGCATCGCTGCCGTTCACGTTCGCAGCGCCTTCGACCATCAGGATCGTGGCGTTGTAGTTGGCGGGCAGCGTGAAGTTCGCTTCGCCTCCTGCACCCACATTCACCACCGCCGCGATCACCGGGCTCCAGGTCTTCGCCGGGCCCTTCGTGCCGAAGAGCTCACCCGCGATGATGCGCGCTTCGCTCTTTCCATCTGGCATTGGAACGAGCGCCATCTCCTCCTTCTTGATCGGTTGGTAGCGCGGTGCTTCCATCTTGTGCTTCTTGGGCAGGTTCACCCAGAGCTGCACCATGTGGAAGGTGCCGCCCCTGCGCGAGAACTCCTGTTCGTGATACTCCTTGTGGAGCACGCCGCTGCCCGCGGTCATCCATTGCACATCGCCCTCACCGATCACGCCGCTGTGCCCGGCGCTGTCGTGGTGCGCCACCTTGCCCCTGAAGGCGATGGTGACCGTCTCGAAGCCGCGGTGCGGATGAACGCCTACGCCGCGCGGCTGCTCGCGCGGGCTGAACTCCACAGGCGCGTTGTAGTCCATGAGGAAGAAGGGGCTGAGCCGGTCCTGGGCCATGTTGTAGCCCTGCGGGAAGAAGTTGCTCACGCGGAATCCATCGCCCACCATGTGCGGGGCGGGAGGAGGCAATACGGCCTCCACACTGCGCTTGGTCATCGGTTCCCACCGTATCCTGATGGAGCTGGGTGGGCGGCGCAAAGGTGACGCTCCACGTAGCGGATCCGATCCCTTCCTTTGAGGAATGCCAGGCTTCCTGCTGCGACCCTTCCGCACGAGCGACCTACCCGCCCTGGTGAGGCACGCCAACGATCCCACCGTGACGGCCTTCCTCAGCGATGCCTTCCCGCATCCTTACACGGAGGAGAACGGCCGTGCTTTCCTCAGCGAGTCGATGCAGCGGCTGCCGTTCCGACGGGCCACCGACATCGGCGGCGAAATGTGCGGCGCCATCGGCCTTCATCCGCGCCAGGACCTGTGGCGGCGCAATATGGAGATCGGCTTCTGGCTCGGCCGTGCGTACCGCGGCAACGCGATCATGAGCGACGCCATCCAGGAAATGGTGCGACTCGGATTCACGGAGTTCCCGGAGATCACGCGGATCTTCGGCACCACCTTCGGGACGAACATCGCATCGCAGCGCACCTTGGAGAAGGCGGGCTTCAAATTGGAGGCGAAGCTCGAGGGCACATTGATCAAGAACGGCCGGGTGGAGGATGAGTGGATCTATGCCGTGCGGCGGTCTCAGGGATAGCCGCAGAGACGCAGAGGCGCAGAGTCTGATGGCGCGTCTATCTTCGGCATCATGAAAGCAGTTCTGTGCTTGGTGGCCAGTTGTGGTATCGCAGCGCAGGCTCAAGCTGCCACGTGGACCATCGGTCCCGCCCAGTCTTACACCATGCCGAGCCAGGTGAGCGCGCTGGTGAGCGACGGCGACACGGTGAACATCGAAGCGGGCATTTACCCAAGTGATGTGGCGCGCTGGCAAGCCGATGATCTGGTGCTGCGCGGTGTCGGTGGCTTCGCGCATCTGGAGAGCAATGGCCTGAGTTGGGGCGGCAAAGCGATCTGGGTGATACAAGGCGACAACTGCACGGTGGAGTGGATCGAGTTCAGCGAGTGCCAGGTGCCCGATCACAACGGCGCGGGCATCCGGTTGGAAGCGAACAACCTCAGTGTGCGGCATTGCTGGTTCCACCACAACGAGAACGGCATCCTCTGCGGCGAGTACCACCCCAGCACCGTGCGCATCGAGTATAGCGAGTTCGGTCACCATGGCTATGGCGATGGCTATTCGCACAACCTGTACATCGGCAACATCGACTCGCTCATCTTCCGCTACAACTACAGCCACCACGCCGATGTGGGCCATGAGCTGAAGAGCCGTGCGTGGGTGAACGTGATCGAGTACAACCGCTTCAGCAACGAAGCCGATGGCACGGCCAGCCGCGAGATCGACCTGCCCAACGGCGGACAAGCCTACGTGATCGGCAACGTGATCCAGCAGGGACTGCAAAGCCAGAACAGCAATCTGGTCGGCTTCGGCATGGAAGGCACCAGCAATCCCGGTCCGCACGAGGTGTATGCGGTGGAGAACACGCTGGTGAATGAGAAGACCAACGGCAGCTTCTTCCAGATGCCCGCCACGGTATTCTTCAAGGCGTACGGCAACATCCTGGCGGGTGGCGGCAGCTTCGTGAGCGCATGGCCCACGAGCATCGATACGCTTGCCAACCTGCGCACCACGAGCATCGCCTCGGTGGGTTTCGCCGATGCGGCGAACTACGACTACCACATCACAACCTCATCTCCTGCGCACGCCATGGCTTATCCGGCAGGCGTGTCGAACAACGGTTATCCCTTGGTGGCGTGGTACGAGTACGTGCATCCGGTGAATGGCACCTTGCGCTGCCAGCACGCCACGCTGGATGCCGGTGCGTTCGAGACCTGCACCACCGGTCTTCCTGCACACGCGGAAGAAACGCTGCATTGCTTCCCCAATCCGGTTCATGACCGGTTGCGGATGTCACTTCCCAGCGAGCGCACCATCCGGTTGGAGGTGCGCGATGCGAAAGGCCGCGTTGTCTTGGTGGATACACATACCGGCGATGGCGCGCTCCACGTGGCCCCACTCGCACCGGGCACCTACCAGATGCGCGTACTCACCGATCGGGGCATGCGCCTCGGCCGCTTCGTGAAGGAGTAACTCCTGGCGTGGCGTGCCATGCACACGATGCTCACTTCACCGGCAACCTGTATTTTGGTGCCTCGTCTCCCTCACGCATGAAACACCTCTGCAGCACGCCTGTCGCGGTGCTGGTCGAACAGTTGCCTTAGACCGTCAACACATGCCATCGCTGCGCGTCCATATCCTAACCTCACTCACCGCCGGCATCGCAGGGCCACTGTGCGCTCAGCCGGTGGTCTTTCAGGAGTCCTTCGACAGTGGAGTCCTTTCACCCGGTTGGGTATGGCAGGCCAATTCGCCTGTGCTGAGCACGCCCGACGCTTCCGGAAGCGGCTATTGCGCCGGCAAGGAAAGCCTCAACGACGTTCCGCCTCCGTCTGGTGAGCTCGGTTCCATCCTGTTCCACGACTTGCCTTATGCCACCGGAGCCAGTTACCAGATGTCCATCGCGATGCGCGTGGAGAACGCATCCATGCTCGAGGCCAGCGCATGGTGCATGATCGGATGGTGGGGGCCGAGCGGCTTCCTGGACGATGCGTACCTGACTTCGACGGGCGCGGAGTGGGAATGGATGCAGAGCGGTCTGATCATACCTGCGGTGAACACGCCGTCGCCGAGCATGCGCTTCGGGATCCTGCTGTCCATCAACCAGAGCGCCGTGGACGCCATGGCGTACTTCGACAACATCGAGGTATCGGCCTACGGCTTCACGCAACCGGCGCCGGTACGGCTGCAAGCCAAGGCCTGGTTGGACGGCGCCTTCGTTCCCGCCCAGAGCCTGATGCGCGACGACTTGCGCACCGCAGGACTGATTCCCACCATTGACCCGTATGGCAATGGCACCGCTGTGGCGCCTTCCGTGCTGGCCGTCACCGGCAACAACGCGGTAGTGGACTGGGTGCGGGTGGAACTGCGCATCCACCCGTTGAACAGCGGGGCCTTGGCCACCGCTGCGGGGCTGTTGCAACGCGATGGCGACATCGTGGCTGCGGACGGCAGCTCGCCGCTGGGATTCAACGCCGCACCTGGCAACTACCATGTGGTGGTGAAGCACCGGAATCATCTGTCCGTCATGAGCGCGGCGCCGATCACCCTGATCAACGCACCCGCGAGCCTCGACATGCGCTTGCCGGGCACATCCGCGTTCATGCGGTCCGCACCGTTCACCGATCTGCCACGGAAGGCCGTTGGGTCTTGGGCGGTGATGTGGGCAGGGAATGTGTACGATGATGACCGGTTGCGCTATGTGGGCAACAGCAACGATCGCGATCCGATCCTGGTGGCCATCGGCGGAGTAGCGCCTACTGCGACGGTGACCGGATACTCGAACGCTGACGTGAACATGGACGGCGTGGTGAAGTACGTGGGCGCTAACAACGACCGCGATCCGATCCTGGTGAACATCGGCGGCAGCACGCCCACGGCGGTGCGGTTGGAGCAGGTGCCTTGACGGAGATACGGCATAGCGAAGGCACATTCGGAACGAATAGCGCATTGCAGCGCACCTTGGAGAAGGCGGGCTTCACGCTGGAAGCGAAACTCGAAGGCACCTTGATCAAGAACGGCCGGGTGGAGGATGAGTGGATCTATGCAGTGCGACGGTGTCAGGGATAGCCGTAGAGACGCTGAGTCTGATGGCTCGCATATCTTCGGCATCATGAGAGATTTCTTGTGCTTGATGGCCAGTTGTGGTATCGCAGCGCAGGCTCTAGCTGCAACCTGGACCATCGGTCCCGGCCAGTCTTACACCATGCCGAGCCAGGTGAGCGCGCTGGTGAGCGACGGCGACACGGTGAACATCGAAGCGGGCATTTACCCAAGTGATGTGGCGCGCTGGCAAGCCGATGATCTGGTGCTGCGCGGTGTCGGTGGCTTCGCGCATCTGGAGAGCAATGGCCTGAGTTGGGGCGGCAAAGCGATCTGGGTGATACAAGGCGACAACTGCACGGTGGAGTGGATCGAGTTCAGCGAGTGCCAGGTGCCCGATCACAACGGCGCGGGCATCCGGTTGGAAGCGAACAACCTCAGTGTGCGGCATTGCTGGTTCCACCACAACGAGAACGGCATCCTCTGCGGCGAGTACCACCCCAGCACCGTGCGCATCGAGTATAGCGAGTTCGGTCACCATGGCTATGGCGATGGCTATTCGCACAACCTGTACATCGGCAACATCGACTCGCTCATCTTCCGCTACAACTACAGCCACCACGCCGATGTGGGCCATGAGCTGAAGAGCCGTGCGTGGGTGAACGTGATCGAGTACAACCGCTTCAGCAACGAAGCCGATGGCACGGCCAGCCGCGAGATCGACCTGCCCAACGGCGGACAAGCCTACGTGATCGGCAACGTGATCCAGCAGGGACTGCAAAGCCAGAACAGCAATCTGGTCGGCTTCGGCATGGAAGGCACCAGCAATCCCGGTCCGCACGAGGTGTATGCGGTGGAGAACACGCTGGTGAATGAGAAGACCAACGGCAGCTTCTTCCAGATGCCCGCCACGGTATTCTTCAAGGCGTACGGCAACATCCTGGCGGGTGGCGGCAGCTTCGTGAGCGCATGGCCCACGAGCATCGATACGCTTGCCAACCTGCGCACCACGAGCATCGCCTCGGTGGGTTTCGCCGATGCGGCGAACTACGACTACCACATCACGGCCTCTTCACCCGCGCATGCCATCGCATACCCTGCTGGGGTGGCCGCGAGTGGCTACCCGCTCGTGGCGTGGTACGAGTATGTGCATCCCACGGGTAGCATCCTTCGGTGCCAGCATGCCACATTGGATGCCGGGGCATTCGAGACGTGCACCACCGGACTGCGCGAAGGAGCGTCCGACGGGGTGCTCCTGCTGCCGAACCCGGCATCGGACCATGCGCATTACACCTGCGATCGCGCCATTGACCTGGTGGAGGTGCATGATGCGCATGGGCGGATCCTGCGCGCCTGGCCGATCAACGGAAAGCGTCGGGTGGACCTCGACCTCTCCGGGCTCCCGGCAGGCGTTTATGTGCTCCGTTCCCTTGGTTCATCCGGCACAAGCAGCCTGCATTTCGTGAAGGAGTGAAGCACGTGGCGTGATCGGACCGCTTTGGTTAGTTTGGCGCGGATCCCTACCACCTCGGCACCCTTCGACCGAACACCATGCGCCATACCACACGGACCGCAGCGGCACTGCTCTTCTCCGCAGGCCTCGCCTTTGAACGCACCTCGGCCCAGAACACCTTCGAGATCACCATTCCCGTGCCCGGCCTCACCAACGTGGCTGGCGGGCAGCCGCTGCCCGATGGCGGCTTCGCCTTCGGCGGAGAGCTGGATGACGGCGTGGTGGTGGTGCGCACCGATAGCACCGGTGGCGTGCTGTGGACGCGCACCCTGGCCGAGGCTGCGAGCGAGGAAGGCATTTATAGCCGCAGCATCGCCGTGTGCGGCGACCGCATCTTCATGGGCGGCTATGCCATGGGGCCGGGCACGGCCACGCGCGACGGCATCCTGCACGTGCTGGACCGGGCTGGACGCGTGGAGGGACAGCGGCTCGTCGGAACACGGACCACCGGCTCGCTCGTACAGGAGA
>CAZFBP010000101.1:984-2140 GCA_964517255.1 uncultured Chryseobacterium sp. | reverse complement strand
GGGACAGCGGCTCATCGACGTTGGCGGAGGCTCCAACGCCGTGCACAGCATCCATGGCACCGCCAATGGCGCGCTCATCGCCGGGCGTCGGGAAGGTGCGGGCAGCTACGACATGCTGCTGCAGCAAACGGACCTGAACGGCAACATCCTGAACTCGTGGAGCTACGGCAGCACCGGCTGGGATTGGGCCTACGAGGCGATCGCCCTTTCCGGAGGCGGCATGGCCCTGGTCGGTTACGGCGATGATGTGGGCGGACCGGCGCCCAGCGCCTACCTGGTGAAGACCGATGCGGTCGGGCAGGAGCTTTGGGCCCGCGGCCTCGATGGCTCCAGTGCCGACGAGGCCTATTGCGTGATGGAGGACGCCACCAACGGCGACCTCTACATCGGCGGCACCAGTTTGGGCATGGGAGCACCGGGCATGCGGGGCTTCATCAGCCGCTTCAGCACCGATGGCACGCACCAATGGACGCGCGTGATCGGCAACGCCTTCGACGTGATCGGCCTGGTGCCCCTCGATGGCGGCGGTTTCGCGGCGCTGTTGCGCGCGCAGAACATCGCGGGCGGATATGGCGACTATGACGCGCTGTTGCTGCGGTTCAGCGCCGACGGCATGCTCCTGGGCAACCGGCTCTTCGGTAGCGCGGGCACCGAGTACCCGGTGTCGCTGGCGCGCAGGCAGGACGGCGGCCTGCTGATCACGTCCTATACCACCGGCGCCGTCAATGGCCTGCATGCCGTGCTCACCGATGCCGAGGGCAACGGCGGCTGCACCGGCACATCCGTGGCGGTGGAATGGGCCGCTTACGGTCCCGGGCTGTTCGATCACACCTCCACGCTGCAGACGGGGCACAGCATGGCCAGCTGGATCACGCCCGCCGCGCAGCCCACGCTCTCGCGGCAGTTCGTGTGCTGCACCTATCCGGTGGAGGCCTCCTTCGCCGCAACGGCCGGCGATGCGCTCGCCTATACGTTCTCGAGCACTGCGAGCGGCGCGGGCAGCGCCTCGTGGTCCATCAACGGGACCACGCTTACGGGCGACATGGTGGAATACGGCTTCCCATCGCCAGGCACCTACAACGTGTGCCTCACGGTGCAGGGCCTCTGCGCGTCTGACACCGATTGCCAGGCCATCACGGTCGTCAACACCGGTGTC
>CAZFBP010000101.1:646-974 GCA_964517255.1 uncultured Chryseobacterium sp. | reverse complement strand
AATCCGGCACGCGCGCTTCTTCGTATCGAGGCTGGTGATGATGAGCGCATCCGGTCGGTTGAACTGCTTGATGCACGTGGCCGCATCGTGCTCTCAAGGTCCTTCAGCGCAGCGGGCTTCGCCGTGCTGGATGTGAGCGCTCTTGCTGAAGGACTGCACCTGGTGCGCGTGACGACGGATGCTGCGGTGCGCACGCACGGCTTCGTGAAGGAATAGGCCGGCGCGGCGCCATCACCGAGGCAACTGTTCGTTCCGTCCGAGCGCCGGTGTGCTTCTGCCGCACGTCACCTTCGCACCATGCGCAGATTCCTCCTCCCGCTCCTCACAC
>CAZFBP010000101.1:0-636 GCA_964517255.1 uncultured Chryseobacterium sp. | reverse complement strand
TGGCCATATCCGCTCAGGCCCAGCAGACCTCCGTGCTCTTCATCGGCAACAGCTACACCTATATGAACGACCTGCCGAACACCCTGCGGCAGCTCGCGCTCTCATTGGGCGATACCATGACCGTGGCCAGCTCCGCGCCGGGCGGATACACCCTGTTCCAGCACAGCACCTACGCGCCCACGCTCGAGGCCATTGAATCGCAGGACTGGGATTTCGTGGTGCTGCAGGAGCAGAGCCAGCTCGGCGCGCTGCCCTTCGATGTCACGACAACGGAACTGGGCGCCAGCGCGCTGGTGCAGCGCATCGAGGACAATCACGAGTGCACCTATCCGGTCTTCTACATGACCTGGGGACGGCAGGATGGCGATGCGCAGAACTGCGCCAACTTCCCCTTCATGTGCACCTACAACGGCATGCAGCAGGGCCTGCGCAGCAACTACATAGCGCTGGCCGAAGGGAATGATGGCTACGCCGCACCCGTGGGCGCGGCGTGGAAAGTGGTGCGCGATACGCAGCCGACGATCAGCCTCTATGATGCCGATGGCAGCCACCCTTCCCCTGCGGGAACCTACCTCGCGGCCTGCGTGTTCTACTGCACGCTCTATCAGGAGAGTTGTGCGGGTGCGACGTTCAATG
>CAZFBP010000100.1:0-10521 GCA_964517255.1 uncultured Chryseobacterium sp. | reverse complement strand
GTGGTCTTCGTGTCGAACATGCAGAAGCCATCGTGGTGCTTGGTGGTGAAGACCATGTACTTCATCCCGGCCTCCTTCGCCGCGCGCGCCCATTTGCTGGGATCGAACTTCGTTGGGTTGAAGGTGGTCTGTAGGGCCTCGTAGTTCTTCACATACTCATTGTAAGTAGTACCATGCTCGGGTCTTCGTCGGCACCAGTCCTCATCCTCCGGACAAATGCTCCAGCTCTCCACCACGCCCCATTGGCTGTACGGCCCCCAGTGCATGCGCAGTCCGAACTTGAGATCCTGCCACTGCTCCAGCTTTTCTGCGACGACCGGATCCGAAGGAGGGACGTAGGGAGCTTGGGAGAAGAGCGTGAGAGGGTGCGAGAGGATGAGCACGTACGCTATCCAGCTCACACGGAGGCACGGAGCCACGGAGGACCGAGTATCAAGCAGCCGCGTAACCATTTCCGTGTCTCCGTGCCTCCGTGTGACACCCTTCGCGTGTTCATTGAGCCTTTCAGTACTCATCCGTGAAACCGAAGTTGGGTTTGCGCTCCTTCCACTTCCCCTCGGTGAAGTCCGGTATGTCCTGCACCTGCCCGCCCTCGGCGATGCTCTTCTCGCTCAGCGGGGTGATCGCGTACCAGGTGGCCATGTCGTACACATCGAGCGGGAAGGGCTGTTCGCGCTTGATGCACTCGATGAAGGCATGGTCCACGAAGAAGTCCATGCCGCCGTGGCCAGCTCCTTCGGCCTGCGACGCGTAACGTTTCCAGAGCGGGTGGTCATACTGCTCGATCCAGGCCTTGCTGTTGTCCCACCGATGCCGCTTGTCTTTCCCGGCGCGCTTCTCGAAGTACACCATGCCCTGCTCGGCATCACCCCAGCCGGTGTCCTGCCAGAGTCCTTCGGTGCCTTGCACGCGCAACCCGAGGTTGTAGGGGCGTTGCAGTGCGGTGTCGTGCGTGAGCAGGATGGTCTCGCCGTTGGCGCACTGGATCTGCGTGCTAACCACATCGCCGCACTTGAATTCCACTTGGGCATTGGGGTGCGATGCGCCGCCTTTCGCATGCTCAACGATGTGCTTATGCGCGCCGCGCGCCTTGCTCGCGATGCTGCTCAACCGCATGAGCCGGTTGCCGCGGTTGATGTCCATCATCACCGCCACAGGGCCGAGGCCATGCGTGGGGTAGAGCTCACCGTTGCGATCCACGTAGTGCTGGGTACGCCACTTGGCTTCGCTCCAGCCCTTCGCGCCGAACTCCACACCATCGCCGTAGCCGTTGGGCGCGCCACTGTTGAAGAGCACATGCCTCAAGTCATGCTGGTAGCCGCCTTGGGCATGCACCAGCTCGCCGAACATGCCTTGGCGCACCATGTTCATCACGGCCATCACATCGCGGCGGTAACACACGTTCTCGAGCATCATCACCGGCACCCCGGTCTTCTCGCTCGTGCGCACGATCGCCCAGCATTCATCAACGCTCATGGCGCCGCACACTTCCATGCCCACGGCCTTGCCGGTTTCCAGCGCCGCGATGCCTTGCTGCACATGGTACTCCCATGGACTGCTGATGATCACCGCATCGATGTCGGTGCGCCGAAGCAGCTCGAGGTAGCCCTCGTTGCCATTCACGTAGGCCACGGCTTTCGGGCGGCTCGCCTTGTGCAGGAGCTCCTGCGCCAAGGCCATCATGGCGGCATCGGGGTCGTGCAGGGCGATGATCTCCACATCGTCGCGCAGGGCCAGCTCCGCCATGTGCGTCTGTCCGCGCAGGCCCACGCCGATGAAGCCGAGCCGCACTTTCTGATCGCCGGGAATCCAAAACGCATGCGCGCTGCGCGCTGCCAGGCCAAGACCAAGGATCGAAAGCGTTGTGCTGCGGATGAAGGCGCGGCGATCGAATTCAGTCATGATGGGGCGTGTGTCTTTTCATTCGGTTCGGACGAAGCGCAAGGCATTGCGTTGATCGCCTTGGACCAACCCAGCCGTGTACAAGCCGGGCGGCAATTCATCCAACGCGAGCAGCGCTATTTCGGGCGTTGCCATGCTGCGTACCTCCTTCACCAATCGGCCCTGGGAATCGTTGACCGTCACCGTCACGGGCGATCCCGGAATGGCGCGCACCATCAGCCCGGCGCCCTGCGCGTACCAGGCTTGCAGCGCGCTGGTGGGCGCCTCTGGCACCACATCGATCACGGCCGGCGTGCGGCAGAAGGTGTAGCTGTTCAACAACGTGGTGGCGGTGCTCATGCTATCGGTGCGGTAGCCGTTGAAGGTGATGCAGACCTCCTGGCCATCGTCCTGCACCCTCACCTCGCCGAACTGGCCGAACCAGGCGAACGGATTCGGGAACACGCCGCCCTGGTTGAAGTTGCCTCCCTTGTAAGAGCCGGTACGGCTGATGGCGCCCGCCTGGAAGATGGGGTAGCGGTAAGCGAGGCTCTGCGCGCTGCTGAAATCGGCGTTCGCGCCATCGTCTATCGCGAGCATGTGCGCGTCGCCGCTGAGGATGAAGAGGTCCTGCACCTGCTGACTGAAGAGGAAGTCGTTGATCGCGGTGCGCTCATCAGGCTGGCAGGCCCAGTTCTCCGGATAGCCTGTGCTGTTCCATGTGAGCGGCGAGACCCATGCTGCCACCAGGCCGTTATCGCGCGCGTGGAGGAATTGCTGCAGCAGCCAGGTGTACTGCCCGAAGTCCATCATCGACCCGGCCGATTTCGATGACCGCAGGTCGGTGAGGATGAAATGCACGCGGCCTATGGTGAAGGCCTGGTGCACGCTCACCGCATCGTTCAGCGCGTAATGCGGAACGTAGTCGCGGTAGGCGCGTGCCGCGCTCAGCCTGCCGATGGAGCTGATGTCGGAGCCGTTGCCGCTGAAATCATGGTCGTCCCAGACGAACGCGATCGGCGATTCGTGCAGCAGCTCATTCATCGGCGACCAGGAGAGCACGTCCTCGCGATAAGGGACGTAGTGCGTCTCGATGTCGACCGAGTTCGGGTCGCGGTAGTGCAGGTCGCCGGTGCTGAGGAAGAAGAGTGGGTCGAGGTCGCGCATGGCCTGCCACACCGGATGCATGGAGAAGCCGTTGCAGGATCCGAGCACGAAGGAGAAGGAGGCTGGGCCTGCCGTTGGCGTGCGGAAGCGTCCGGTGCTCGCGGCCGTGGTGTCCAGCGCGCCATCCACCTCGAAACGATAGGTGTAGGTGGTTCCGGGCAGCAGGTCGGAGAGCGAGAAGCGCGCCACGAGGTCGTGCCCGGGATCCGCGGAAGCATAGGCGGAGTACTGATAGTCTCCCGTGCAGGGCGCGGCGCAATAGGCCACGCGCACGCTGTCGGTGGGGCCGCTGGCGCGCGCGCGTATCGCGATGCTCGTGGGGGTGAGCGCGCCGCTCCAGAACAACTGCGCGCTCAGCTCGGCGCGCGCGGCGCCGCAAAGGAGCAGGAGGAGCAGGGTGGTCTCTCGCATGGCGGCGCACGAAGATGGGCCGGGCCTTCAGAACGGCCAAGCCACGGGCCAGGCGATGGCGGCGATCACGCTCGCTGAGCCCACGGCGGCGCCGGCATAGACCTGCATCGGCGTGTGGTCGCTGATGAGCAGCCGCGCGGTGCCCAGCGCGCCGGTGAGCAGCGCCAACGCGCAGATCGGGAGGAATGCGCCCAGCCCATGGACCAGGTTCAGGGCCACGATGGCGCCGAGGCATCCGCCCATGCCCACCATGTGCGCGCTGATCTTCCAGCGCAGGGTGATGAGCGTGGTGAGCGCCAGGGCCAGCACGGCGCCGCCGAAGAGCGCCAGCAGCAGCGGATGCAAGGGGAGCTTGTGCAGCAGGTACCAGGTCATCGCCAGGTAGAGCAGCGTGAGCGTGAAAGGGGCGATGCGCTCGGCGCGCGCGGGCATGTGCAAGCTGCCCAGCGCACCGGCGCGCTTCAGGAGCAAGGCGCTGGTGATCGGGAAGGCGATGGTCATCAACGCCACCATGCCCAGGAGCGTCCACTGCGCTTCCTCCGCCATGAAGTAGCCCAAGTGCATGTCGAGCCGCAGTGCCAGCCCGAGCGTGAGCGCGGGCATCAGCACCGGGTGCAGCGCGTAGGAGAGGAGGCGGGCGGCTGGGCGCATTAGGGGAAGGTGGAAAAATGAAAGCTGAAAGGGCGTGGCCGACGGTTCCGCTATTACGAGAGCGAGTCGATTTCAGCTTTCACATCTCAGCTTTTCCTCAAAGCTCCTTCCTCAGCCGCGCCACGGGCAGCGCCAATTGCTCGCGGTACTTGGCCACGGTTCGCCGCGCGATGTTGTAGCCCTTGCTGATGAGCAGCGCGGTGAGTTCATCGTCGGTGAGCGGCCTGCGCTTGTCCTCGGCCTCGATCGCGTCCTTCAGGATCTTCTTCACCTCGCGGGTGCTCACCTCCTCGCCCTCCTGGTTGGTGAGGCTCTCGCTGAAGAAGAACTTGAGCAGGTAAGTGCCATGGTTGGTCTGCACGTACTTGCTGTTGGCCACGCGGCTGATGGTGCTGATGTCCATGCCCACCTTCTCGGCGATGTCCTTCAGGATCATGGGCTTCAGCTTCGTCTCGTCGCCGCTGAGGAAGAACTCGCGCTGGTGCATCATGATCGCCTCCATGGTGACCAGCAGCGTGTGCTGCCGCTGCTTGATGGCGTCGATGAACCACTTGGCGCTGTCGAGCTTCTGCTTGATGAACATGATCGCCTCCTTGGCGGCCTTGTCCTTCTTGTTGCGCTGGTACTCCTGCATCATGTCGCGGTAGGCGCGGCTGATGCGCAGCTCCGGCGCGTTACGGCCGTTGAGGCCCAGCTCCAATTGCCCATCCACGGCCATCACGCTGAAGTCCGGCACGATCTCCTGGCGCGGCGCGCTGGTCTCGCGCAAGGTGTTGCCCGGCTTGGGGTTGAGGCGGATGATGAGGTCGATGGCGTCCTTCAGCGCGTCCTCGTCGATCTCCAGGCGCTCCAGGATCTTGTCGTAGTGCTTCTTGCTGAAGGCGTCGAAGTGCTTGTCGAGGATGGCCTCGGCCACGCGCTGGTCCAGGCTGTGCGGCATGCGGCGCACTTGCAGCAGCAGGCATTCGCGCAGGTCGCGCGCGCCGGTGCCCGCGGGGTCCAGCTCCTGCACGGCATGCAGGGCCTTCTCCAATTCGGCCACGTTGGCCATCACGTTCTGCGTGAAGGCCAGGTCGTTCACGATGGCGTGCAGGTCGCGGCGCAGGTAGCCGTCCTCGTCGAGGTTGCCGATCAGGTGGTCGGCGAGCGTCTCGGTGCGCTCATCGCAATCGATCAGCGAGAGCTGCGACTTCAGGTGGTCCTGGAAGGTGGTGCCGCCGGCCAGGGGGATCTCGCGCTCCTCGTCGTCGGGCCCGGTGTTCTTCACGCTCAGCTTGTAGTCGGGCGTGTCGTCGTCGGGGAAGTAGTCGCTCAGGTCGAAATCGTCGCGCTCCTGGTCCTCGTGCTCCTCGCTGTCCAGCTCCTCGCTCTCCGCGATGGCCTCTTCCTCGGTGGGCGCCTCCTCATCGTTCTCCTCATCGCCGCCTTCCAGCGCGGGGTTCTCCTCCAGTTCCTGGCGGATGCGCTCCTCCATCTCCATGGTGGGCAGCTGCAGCATCTTCATCAGCTGGATCTGCTGCGGTGACAGCTTCTGGGAGAGCTTCTGGAAAAGGCCTTGCTTGAGCATGCGGGGGCGAAAATACGGGCGCCCCATGCGCATGACTTGATGGCAAGCGCATCCGATCGCGCGGCGCATCGCTCTACCTTCACGCCCCGTAAATCAACACTCCTACCGCACCATGATCCTGAAGGTCCTCTCTCTCACCGCGGCTGGCGCGCTGCTGCTCGCCGCGCATGAGCTGCCCAACCTCAACATCGGCGATGCCATGCCCGCCGCCGATGTGAAGATGATGAACATCGATGGCCAGATGGCTTCGCTGAAGGACCTCGCCGGCCGCAACGGCACCTTGGTGATCTTCTCGTGCAACACCTGCCCCTTCGTGATCGGCAGCGAGGGCAGCGAGGGCTGGGAGGGCCGCTACCCCGAGCTCATGGCCGTGGGCGCGCGCTTCGGTGTTCCCGTGGTGCTCATCAACAGCAACGAGGCCAAGCGCGACCAGGGCGATGGCTTCGCGGACATGCAGGCGCGCTACAAGGAGAAGAACTACATCGGCGCCTACCTGCTCGATGCCGAACACAAGGTGGCCGATGCCTTCGGCGCGCGCACCACGCCGCACGTCTTCCTCTTCAGCAAAGAGGGCAAGCTGACTTACAAGGGCGCCATCGACGACAACGTGGCCAAGGCTTCGGAAGTGAAGGAGCGCTGGGCGCACAAGGCCATCGACAACATGGCTTCGGGCCTGCCCGTGGATCCGGCCACCACCCGCAACATCGGCTGCAGCATCAAGCGCATGCCGCATGTGCATTGAAGGTTGAGGGTTGCAGGCTGAGATGGGTTGAGGGTTGCCCACCAACCAGCTTTCGATTCAACCTTCAACCACCAATTGCACCCATGCTCCAACTGCGTTGATATTTCCTTCTCTACGGAAGCGGCCCGCAAACCTTCCTTTGCATCAACACCCATCACGATGAACGTCCTCTTGATCGGCGGCGGCGGCAGGGAGCACGCACTGGCTTGGAAGATCGCGCAGAGCTCCTTGCTCGATGCGCTCTACGTGGCGCCCGGCAACCCGGGCACGCTGCGCCATGGCCGCACGGCGGGCATCGATCCCAATGACCACAAGGCCTTGCGCGCCTTCCTCCTCGAGAAGAAGATCCGCATCGTGGTGGTGGGGCCCGAAGGCCCGCTGGTCGAAGGCCTCCACGACCGCATCGCCGCCGACCCGAAGCTCGAGGGCATCACCGTGATCGGCCCCAAGGCCGAAGGCGCGCGTTTGGAGGGCAGCAAGGACTTCGCGAAGGAGTTCATGTTCCGCCACAACATCCCCACGGCGGCGCACCGCACCTTCGTGAAAGGGCAGTTGGCCGATGCCATTGAGCACCTGGACCGCGTGAACGCGCCGTATGTGATCAAGGCCGATGGCCTGGCCGCCGGCAAGGGCGTGATCATCACCAACGACAAGAAGGAGGCCGCCAAAGCGCTGCGCGACATGCTGCAGAGCGGCAAGTTCGGCGAGGCCGGCGAGCGCGTGGTGATCGAGCAGCACCTCAAGGGCGTAGAGTGCAGCGCCTTCCTCATCACCGATGGCGACGCCTTCAAGATGCTGCCGGCCGCCAAGGACTACAAGCGTATAGGCAACGGCGATAGCGGCCCCAACACCGGCGGCATGGGCGCCGTCTCTCCCGTGACCTTCGCCGACAAGGACTTTTTGCAGAAGGTGCACGACCGCGTGGCGGCGCCCACCGTGCGCGGGCTGAAGAAGGACGGCATCGCGTACCAGGGCTTCCTCTTCATGGGCCTGATGAACGTGAACGGCGAGCCCTACGTGATCGAGTACAACGTGCGCCTCGGAGATCCCGAGACGCAGGCCATCCTGCCGCGCCTGAAGAGCGACCTGCTCGACCTCTTCGAGGGCATCGCCACCGGCACGCTCAGCGAGCGCCATGTGGATGTGGACGACCGCACGGCCGTCACCATCGTGCTGGCTTCCGAGGGCTACCCCGGCGCGTACGAGAAGGGCAAGATCATCAGTGGCGTGGACCAGGTGCGCGATGCGTACGTCTTCCACGCGGGCACGCGCACCAAGGGCGATACGCTCGTGACCGACGGTGGCCGTGTGTTGGCCGTTACCGGGATCGGCAAGGACCTGGAGAGCGCCATGGCGTCGGCGAACCGAGCCGCCGCCATGATCGAGTTCGACGGGTGCTACCGGCGCGATGATGTCGGGAAGGACATGGTGAAGCAGCCCACACAACGTGCGGCTGCCGTGAAACAGCCGGCTTCTTAAGCCAGCGTACCGTTCTGCCTGGCCTTGCGGTTGTACTTGCCCTGCAGGTTGAGCCAGTAGAGGAGGCCCACGAACAGGATGATGGCGGTCGCCGTCACCGGCCCCCAGCCCATCTTGGCCAGGAAGGTGAAGGTCCACTCCAGGAAATGGCCGAGGCCGAAGGCGATGTCTTGCATGGGGTGAGCGTTGCGCGCCCGCTGGCCGCAGGCGGGGCGAATATAGGCGGGCCTTGCGAAGGCGCAGTGCGACATTCCCGCACCGACCTTCGCGCGGGCCAGCTCTACGGGACACATGATCGCCGCCTTCTTCCGCAGCAACCAGCCCGCCGTGCTGGCGGCCTTGCCCGTTGTGGTGGCCGCCCTCTTCGCGCCCGCCTTCTGGCATGCCCCCGAACCTGGCGCGGCGCTGATGCCGCTGGCGGCCCTGGCGCACCACATGCTCGGCTCCTCCGGATGGGCCCACGCGCTTCTGGGCGCAGCACTCATCGCGGCTGTGGCGGTGCAGCTCACGGTGCTCTGCAATGCGCTCGACCTGATTGATCGGCGCAATCACCTGGTAGCTGTCACGCTACCGGTGGCACTCGCGGGCCTGGGCAGTACGGCCCACGATCCGGCGCTGCTGGGCCTGCCCTTCCTGCTCATGGGCATGCGTCGTGCGTGGTCCGTGAGCAACAATGGGCCTGCCCTCGCCATGCTCTTCGATGCCGGCCTGCTCCTCGGCGTGGCCGCGCTCTGCTACCTGCCATACGCCTTCGTGCTCGTGGCGCTCTGGGCGTCCACCTCGCTCATCCGGCCCTTCGCGTGGCGTGAGTATGTCATGCCCGTCTTCGCCGTGGCGCTGGCTTTCTACCTCGCCTGGCTCGTGCTGCACTTACTCGGTCACGACCCCTGGCGGCCCATGCTCACGCTCATGGGCCCTGACGGTGACCCTGCCGTGCTGTGGCAGGGCGCCGCGCGCAAGGCGTTCCTGATCCTGCTCGTCGCCGCTTTGATTGTGGCGCTCGCCGCCTTCAACCGCAGCCATGCGCGCAGCGTGATGCGCGGCAAGAACCTGCGCTCCGCCTTCATGGCCTTTGCCTTGGCACTATGCGTGATCACCGGCCTGCTCGCCCTGCTGAAGGGCGCTTTCCCTGCCGTGCTCGTGGCTGTTCCCGCCGCTGTGCTGCTGGCCTACCCACTGGTGAATCCGAAGCGTGCCTGGCTGGCGGAAGCGGCGTTGATCGGGCTCTTCGCGCTGGCCTTGTGGGTGCGTTGGTCCTGAGTAGAGAATTGCTAACGGTCATTCCTCTGCGTGCCCGTTATGCCGACTCAGAGCGGCGCACAGGAGCATTGGCCCGGTGCTTTGGTTCAGCTAGAGCCATGCAAAAAGCGAAGGGCCGCCTCATGGCAGCCCTTCACGCAAAGGTCCTTCCAGCTCAGCGCCCGCGCGCGGTGCTGTAGTTGATCTTCAGGGCGTTGCTCTTGCGCAGCTCCTGCTTCACATCGGTGACGAATTTCATGTAGGTGTCCTTGTCCACCTTGAGGGAGCGGGTGATTTTGGGCACGAGCAGTTCCGGGCGGCGCGCAATGCCATCCTTCACCCAGCCGTCGATATCCTCGAGCTTGGCGAACTGGTCGTTGAGCTGCAGCATCGGTTCAGTGCCGAGCTCCTTGCTCATGGGCGGCCCGATGTAGAGGTAGTCCACCAGGGCCTTGTCCTCCAATTTGGTCACCTCCAGCGCTTCGGGCAGCACCACTTTCACCTTCAGGTCCACTTCGCGCATCACGGTGGTCACCATGAAGAAGAAGAGCAGCATGAAGATGATGTCGGGCAATGAGGCCGTGCTGATGGCTGGTGTGCCGGATTTCTTTTCCTTGAAGCGCGACATGGCTCAGTTCTTCTTGGTGAGGTCAACCGGTTCGGCCTCCGAGATGCGCTGGGGGTAAACGAGGCGGATGGCCTTGATCAGTGGTTGATCATCCTCGTTCTTCTCGTCGAGCTCCGTGAACTTGCGCCCGAACTTCTCCTGGCTCAGCTCATCGCGCAGTTCGCGGATGCCGGATTCCAATTCGTTCTGCACCTGCACGTACATGTCGTAGCTGGTCTTCGAGCCGGTCTGCAACGAGATCACGGCCGAGGGAGGCAGCTCGTTGTACGGGCCGACCAGATCAATCGCGCTCAGCTTGGCTTCCCACTTGGCCACCGCTTCCTGGTATGCGGCCTTCTGCTTGTCGTCCGTGGCGGCGGCTACACCGGCCCTGTTCTCCGCGATACGCTGTTGCACGACGTCCTTGGTCACGCGGGTCTTCTCCGGCATGTTCTCCAGATTGGCCGGGTTCTCCATGAACTCCTTGGCTCCGGCCCGAAGCTCCTTGATGTCCATGGGCGCGCCCTCAACGAGAAGCTGATCAGCGTCGTTGATCAGCACCACGTACACGTTGCGCTCCTTCACGATATCAGTCTGCTCCGTATCCTCCACGATGGGCGGCAGCAGGCGCAGGATGCCCACGTCGGTGTCCATGGTGGTGGTCACCAGGAAGAAGATCAGCAGCAGGAAGGCGATGTCGGCCATGGAGCCGGCGTTGATCTCGCCCGGGCCTGACTTGGCGCGTTTCTTCAGCATGGCGGTTTACTTGAGCATGCG
>CAZFBP010000099.1:0-10535 GCA_964517255.1 uncultured Chryseobacterium sp. | reverse complement strand
ATCAACTGGCCGCGGCCGCAGAGGCGCGCTTCGCCCCGGACCGCTACGGCGACCGTGCCGACCTTCGGCACAAGGGCCGCGCCTTCGTGCTGATCAAGCCCAGCACGTTCATGAACCTCAGCGGCAAGGCCGTACGCTATTGGATGGAACAGGAGGCCGTTCCTGCGGACCGCCTGCTCGTAATCACGGACGACCTCGCGATTCCCTTCGGCGCGATACGCATCCGCGCCAAGGGGGGCGCCGGCGGGCACAATGGGCTCACCAGCATCATCGAGACCATCGGCACCGAGGAGTTCGCGCGCATGCGCTTCGGCATTGGCAGCGATTTCCCCAAAGGCCGCCAGAGCGACTACGTGCTGAGTCCTTGGTCGGAAGAAGAGCGCAAGACGCTGAACGAGCGGATCGAGCTGGCCGCGAAGGCGGTGCTGCAGTTCGGATTGCTCGGCGTGGCCAGCGCCATGAACAACTTCAACAAGCGCTGATACATTCGCGAGCACTCCAAGCACATGGCCAAGCTCTTCGTGAACATCGCAGGCTCCACGGATGAACTGGTGCTGGAGCGCGCCTCGCCATCAGCGCCGTGGGCGCCATCGGGCGGGCAGGCCGCCGACCTCGTGCGCATCGGCCCTGGCCGCTTCAGCGTGCTGATCAACGGCGAGAGCCACAGCGTGCTGGTGCTGAAGGAGGATCGCGAGGCCAGGACCGTGCGCCTGCGCATCGGCGCGCGCACCTGCACGGTACGGATCGAGGAGGAGCAGGACCGCTTGCTGAGCGCGCTGGGCGTGAATAGGGCGGCGCAGAAAGCCGGCGACTTGAAAGCGCCGATGCCCGGCCTGGTGCTGAATGTGCTGGTGAAGCCCGGTGATCGGGTGAAGAAGAACGAGCCCGTGCTGGTTCTGGAAGCGATGAAGATGGAGAATGTGATCAAGGCGCACGCCGATGCCGAGGTGAAGGCCGTTCTGGCCGAGAAGGGAAGGGCCGTGGAGAAAGGGCAGCCCCTGATCCAGTTCGCCTGAGCCGTTCCGGTCACTCGGCAGTGAGCTCGATGTCGAACTCCACCAGGTCAACGAATTGCTGGATGCGCGCGTCGATGTCCTCGCGCGAGACCTCGACGAGCCGCTCGATGCCGAACTTCTCGCAAGTGAAGCTGGCCAGTGCGCTGCCCACGATGATGGCGCGCTTGAGGTTGTCGAAGCTGTGGTCCTGCGTGCGCGCCAGGTAGCCTACGAAGCCGCCGGCGAAGGTGTCGCCAGCGCCCGTGGGATCCACCACGTCCTCCAGCGGCAGCGCGGGCGCGAAGAACACGCGGCCCTGTCCGAACAGCAGCGCGCCGTGCTCGCCCTTCTTCACCACCAGGTACTTCGGGCCCATGTCCAGGATCTTCGTGGCCGCCTTCACCAGGCTGTGCTCGCCGCTCAGCTGCCGCGCCTCGGCATCGTTGATGGTGAGGATGTCCACACGAGAGATCACTTCCATAAGCTTCGGCATGGCGCTGTCCATCCAGAAATTCATGGTGTCCATCACCACCAGCGCCGGACGCTCTTCCATTTGGTCGAGCACCTTGGCTTGCACGCCGGGATCGAGGTTGCCGAGCATTACATAAGGCGCCTTCTTGTACGCCTCCGGAAGTTTCGGATCAAGTTCAAGCAACACGTTCAGGCGCGTCTCCAGCGTGTCGCGCGTGTTCATGTCGTAGTGGTACCGGCCCGCCCAGAAGAAGCTCTCCTTGCCTTTGAGCACCTCCAGCCCCGAGAGGTCAACGCCGCGATCACGGAGCTGTGCCATCACAGACTCCGGGAAATCGTCGCCCACCACGCTCACCAGGCCCATCTTCTCCAAGAAAACGGAGGCCGCCAGGCTGATGTAGGTGGCCGCTCCGCCAACGGTTTTCTCGGCCACGCCGAAAGGGGTCTCGATGCGGTCGAATGCGACGGTGCCAACGGCGATGAGCTGCATGGGTGTCAGGTTGAAAAGAAGGAAGGCCGCTTGATGCGGCCTTCTCTTGCTCCCCGGGCTGGACTTGAACCAGCGACCCCATGATTAACAGTCATGTGCTCTAACCAGCTGAGCTACCAGGGAAGGACCCTTTTTCAAGGGAGCGCAAAAGTAGGAAGCACGGCCATCCGGACAAGGCCCCGCGCGCTATTCACGGATAAGGCGCCAAACCCGCACCGAATCCCGTCATTCGTGCATCCAAACCGCACCGCCATGCGCCACGCCGCCCTCGCCCTCGGCCTGCTCCTCTCCATGACCGCCCTGGGCCAGACCCTCTGCGACCAACTGAACGCCGGTTTCACCGCCAGCGCAACCTCCGGCACTGGCGCCATTCAGTTCAGCAATGGCACCACGGGCACGGGCCAGAGCACCACCTGGCAATGGAGCTTCGGCGATGGCACCACAAGCAACGACGCCCAACCGCTGCACGAGTTCCCCGGGCCGGGCACCTATGAGGTCTGCCTCACGGCGATTACGATTTTCATCTTCCCGAGCGGCGAATCGCTCACCTGCGTTGATGAATACTGCGCGCCGGTGACGGTGGGCGGCGTGAATAATTGCTCGTGGCTGAGCGCGGGCTTCACATACACGACAGGCTCCAACGGCATCGAGTTCCACTATCAGCCCAATGGCCCCACGGGTGTTCAGTACAGCTACTCGTGGAGCTTCGGCGATGGCGGCACGGCCAGCACGCAGAACGTCTTCCACGTGTACACCGTAGCGGGCACCTACGAAGTGTGCCTCACGGTGACGGCCTACACCACGGCGGGCGTGGCATGCACGGCCACGAGCTGCCAGGCGGTGACATCGGGTGGCGGCGGCAACCTCTGCGACCAACTGGCAGCTGGCTTCACGTACAGCGCTGCGGGTTCGGGCAACGGGGTGATCTTCAGCAACGGCACCACGGGCACGGGCTTCCAGACCACATGGACGTGGTACTTCGGCGATGGGGCCACGAGCGCCGATGCGCAGCCCGACCACGCGTACGCGGAGCCGGGCACCTACAACGTGTGCCTGGTGGCCACCACGATCTTCGAGACATCGGCGGGGCTGCTCACCTGCGTGGATGAGTACTGCGCGCCTGTTGTGATTACCGGCGGCAGCAACCCGTGCGACCAACTGAACGCCGGTTTCACCGCCAGCGCAACCTCCGGCACTGGCGCCATTCAGTTCAGCAATGGCACCACGGGCACGGGCCAGAGCACCACCTGGCAATGGAGCTTCGGCGATGGCACCACAAGCAACGACGCCCAACCGCTGCACGAGTTCCCCGGGCCGGGCACCTATGAGGTCTGCCTCACGGCGATTACGATTTTCATCTTCCCGAGCGGCGAATCGCTCACCTGCGTTGATGAATACTGCGCGCCGGTGACGGTGGGCGGCGTGAATAATTGCTCGTGGCTGAGCGCGGGCTTCACATACACGACAGGCTCCAACGGCATCGAGTTCCACTATCAGCCCAATGGCCCCACGGGTGTTCAGTACAGCTACTCGTGGAGCTTCGGCGATGGCGGCACGGCCAGCACGCAGAACGTCTTCCACGTGTACACCGTAGCGGGCACCTACGAAGTGTGCCTCACGGTGACGGCCTACACCACGGCGGGCGTGGCATGCACGGCCACGAGCTGCCAGGCGGTGACATCGGGTGGCGGCGGCAACCTCTGCGACCAACTGGCAGCTGGCTTCACGTACAGCGCTGCGGGTTCGGGCAACGGGGTGATCTTCAGCAACGGCACCACGGGCACGGGCTTCCAGACCACATGGACGTGGTACTTCGGCGATGGGGCCACGAGCGCCGATGCGCAGCCCGACCACGCGTACGCGGAGCCGGGCACCTACAACGTGTGCCTGGTGGCCACCACGATCTTCGAGACGTCGGCGGGCCTGCTCACCTGCGTGGATGAGTACTGCGCGCCTGTTGTGGTCGGTTCTGGTTCCGAGGAGTGCGACCCATCATTCGCGCTGGAAATTGACTCTGAGCCATCAGGCGCGGGCTTCATCCTCACGGCGAGCACGAACATCCCCAACGGCGGGATCACGTGGACCTTCGCCAACGGGCTGGTGCTCTACGGCTCATCGATTCAGGTAGGGCTGAGCTCCGTGCTCAACATCGAACTCTGCATCACCGCCTGGTACCAGCCCGCGAACTCCACGGATACCTGCTGGGTCACGGTTTGTGGCCTGCTGAGCGAGCTGGGCTTCGCGGTGAGCGTGGACGAGATGGAGGTCGGAGAACTATCCGTGTGGCCCAACCCGGCATCGGACTTCCTCTATGTGGGAACGGGCGCGCTGAACAAACAAGCGCGCATCACCATCGTTGGCGTCGATGGCCGGGTGGAGCGCGAGTTGATCGCGAACGGCAGTCCGGCGCGTGTTGATTTGAGCGGGCTCGCGGCCGGCTTGAAGTCGGTATCCGTTGCGGTGGGCAACAGGATGGAGCGCTTCAAAGTCGTGAAGGAGTAAGGTCCTCAGCGCAGGTCGATTCGCTTATTGCCCGAGCGGCGCCGACACCGGGACACGCATTGAAGTCAGACGTGCGACGACCTCTGCGATCTGCACGGCATTCGTGGCCGCCCCTTTCCGCAGGTTATCCGCCACCACCCACAGGTTCAAGGTGTTCGGCTGGCTCTCGTCGCGGCGCAAGCGGCCCACGAGCACTTCGTCGCGGCCGTTGGCTAGCATCGGCATGGGGTACTCGTCCTTCGCGGGATCATCGAGCAACAGGATTCCCGGTGCTTCGCGCAGCAGCTTGCGCACCTCGTCGAGGTTGAACTCGCGCGCGAACTCCACGTTCACTGCTTCGCTATGGCCGCCGGTGACGGGAACGCGCACCGCTGTGCAGGTCACGCCGATCGAGGGGTCGAGGATCTTGTGCGTCTCATGCACCACTTTCATCTCCTCCTTGGTGTAGCCGTTATCAAGGAAGGCATCGCAGCGCGGGATCACGTTGCGGTCGATGGGGAAGGGGTACGCCTTATCGCCATCGCGGCCATCGCGTTCGTCGTTCATCTGCTTCACGGCTTTCATGCCCGTGCCGGTGACGCTCTGGTACGTGGATACGACCACGCGCTTCACTTGGTAGGCGCGATGCAACGGCGCCAGGGCCATCACCAATTGGATGGTGCTGCAATTCGGGTTGGCGATGATGCGGTCATCGGGCGCGAGCAAGTGCCCGTTGATCTCCGGCACGATCAGCTTCTTATCGGGCATCATGCGCCAGGCGCTGCTGTTGTCGATCACTGTGCAGCCCATTTCGGCGAAGCGCGGCGCCCATTCGAGCGAGGTGCCCCCGCCGGCGGAGAACAGCGCGATATCGGGGCGTCGCGCGATGGCTTCCTCCATGCCGATCACCGGCACATCCTTGCCGCGGAAGCGGATCGATGAGCCCACGCTCCTCGCACTGGCAACAGGAAGCAATCCATCAACAGGGAACGCGCGTTCCTCGAGCACCTTCAACATGACCCCACCGACCAGCCCGGTGGCCCCAACGACTGCGACTTTCATGTGATTGCGGGAGTTGCTTCGGAGGCCGAAACTATACCTTTCCCTCCGTGCCTTGTCAGTCCGAGCAAGGCGATGGACCACATCATGCAACGCTGCTTCAACCGCTTCCTTGTATGCCTGTCGCTGCTGGCGGAAGTCGGTGCCTGCGCCCAGGTGAATGACGCTTTCTCCGATGGCAACTTCAACATCGGAACGGTCTGGACCGGGAACGACGCGCTCTTCGCCGTGGTGGACGATGGCGGGAACCAGCGCTTGCGCAGCGCAAGCCCCGGGGCCGCCAACTACTACCTGAGCACGCCGAGCACCATCGTGGATGATGCCTACTGGGAGCTCTTCTTCGACCTGCGCTTCGCCACCAGTGGCGCCAACTACGTCGATATGTACCTGATGAGCGGCGCGGCCGACCTGAGCAGCGGCGTGAACGGCTACTTCCTGCGCATCGGCGGGACGAACGACCGGCTGGAGCTCTTCCGCAGCGATGCCGGGACAGCAACGAGTCTGGGACTGCTCACCAGCAACATCGTGAACAGCAGCACGAGCAATCCGTTCCGTGTGAAGGTGACGCGCAGCATCGCCGGGCTGTTCACACTGGAGTACGATGATGGTAATACGGGCATCTACACGAATGCGGGAACGGTGTCCGATGCGACCCACACCAGCGCCACGCACTTCGGCCTCCGCATCGAGCAGAGCTCGGCCGCGAGCGCGGTGAACAACCACTTCTTCGACGACATCATCGCGGCGCCGATCCCGGTGGACAACACGCCGCCGGAATTGCTCTCCGCCACAATCGTGTCCGCCACCGAGATCGACCTCACATTCAGCGAAACGCTGGAGCAGGCCACGGCAGAAGAGGAGAACAACTACAGCATCATCCCTTTCAACAGCGCGGCTTCGGTTGTGCTCGATGGAGCCGATCCCGCGTTGGTCCATCTTACGCTGGCGATCGCCATGCAGAACGGCAACACCTACACGATCACCGTGAACGGCGTGGAGGACCTCGCGGGCAACGCATGCGTGGATGAAGCACTTGATGTGATGTTCGTGGTGCCGGATATCGCGCTCCCCGGCGAAGTGGTGATCAACGAGATCATGGCCGACCCCTCACCGGTGGTCGGCCTGCCCGATGCGGAGTTCGTGGAGATCCACAACAACACGACGAACAAGACCTTCAACCTCTCTGGATGGACATTCACCGATGGCGCGACGACTGCGACCCTGCCCTCGGCACTCCTTCCGCCCGGTGGTCATGCGATCATCGTTGATGATGCCACTGCCCCGCTTTTCAGTGCGTTCCCGAACACGATCGTCGTCGCCACGTTCCCTTCGCTCAACAACGACGGGGACCCGCTGGAACTGAAGAGCGAGACGGCGGTGGCGATTGACGCGGTGGCCTACGCCCTCAGCTGGTACAACGACGATGCGAGGGACGACGGCGGCTGGACCCTGGAGCGCAAGGACCCCACCGCGCCGTGCAGCAGCGCCGGCAACTGGACGGCGAGCAACGATCCGCAAGGCGGCACGCCCGGCGCGCAGAACAGTGTGTACGCGATCGTCCCCGACAACACACCACCTGCGCTCGTGAGCGTGCAGGTGAACGACGCGAGCACCCTCGTGCTGGTGTTCAGCGAGGCCATGGATGCCGCGAGCCTGGCGAGCGGCGCGTACACGATCACGCCCTTGATCGGCGTTGCCAGCGCGGTCGCCAACGGCAGCAACAGCGCACTACTGAATCTCGCCGATGCGCTCACGGTCGGCACGCTGTACACGATCACAGTGACCAACGTAAGCGACTGCCCCGGCAATGCCATAGCGGGCAGCAACACATTAAGCTTCGCATTGCCGGAGCCGGTAGAGGTCGGAGATGTGGTGATCAACGAAGTGCTCTATGACCCATTCGGCTCGGGCAGCGATTTCGTTGAGCTGTACAACCGCTCGAATAAGACCTTGAGTCTCGCGGGCTGGAAGCTGGGCAACGTGAGCGACGGCGCTGTGGATGATGTGCTCACGATCACCGGTGCCTCCCTCCTGCTGCTGCCCGGCGCCTACGCGCTGATCTGCGAGAGCACGGCGAACATCGTCTCGAATTATCCGCAGAGCCGCACTGAGCGCTTCGTGGAGACCGACCTGCCGAGCTACAACAACGGCGAGGGCGGCGTGGTGCTTCAAGCGCCCGATGGCACGCAGCTAGACCGCTTCGATTACAACGATGATCTGCACTTCGCGCTGGTGAACGAGACCGAGGGCTACAGCCTGGAGCGCATCAGCCCTGACCGGCCAACGAGCGACAACACCAACTGGCAGACCGCATCGGATGTGGCGGGCAAGGCCACGCCCGGCTTCCAGAACTCGCAATACTCACCCACGGCGAATGCCAGCGGCGAGATGACCATCGACCGCGCGATCTTCTCCCCCGACAACGATGGCTTCGAGGATGTGCTCACCATCGCGTACCGCTTCGAACAGGCGGGCTTCGTCGGGAACATGTCGGTCTATGACATCGCGGGCCGCGAGGTGCGCGCCCTCATGGAGAACCAGTTGCTCGGCACCGAGGGCGCGATCAGTTGGAACGGCCTCCTGGACGATGGCAGTCTCGGGCGCATGGGCCCGTACATCGTGGTCTTCGAGGTCTTCGACCTGGCCGGCAATACCGAGCGGTACAAGAAGACGGTGACGCTGGCGCATCGGCTGAACTAGGCGCTGAGCCCCAAGCCCTTCCGTTGTTGGCATTCTCCGCGCCTTCGCGCCTCTGCGACCCCTTCCATTCCGCAACTTCGCAGCCGTATGACCGACCAATTGACCAAGAGCCAGGAGCTCATTGCACGCCGCAAGGCCGCCGTGCCGAACGGCGTGGGCATGTTCAACTACGCTACAGCTGCCAAGGCCTACGGCGCCATCATCATCGATGAGGACGGACGCGAACTCATCGACTTCGCTGGCGGCATCGGCGTGGTGAACGCCGGGCATTGTCCACCACCCGTGGTGAAGGCGATCCAGGAGCAGGCCGAGAAGTTCCTGCACGTGAGCTTCAACGTGGCCAGTTACGAGCCCTACGTCGCACTGTGCGAGAAGCTCAATGCGCTGCTGCCGCATGGCGGCCCTACGAAGACCCTGCTGGTGAGCACCGGCGCCGAAGCGGTGGAGAACGCCATCAAGATCGCGCGCCAGGCCACCAAGCGCCAAGGCGTGCTCTGCTTCACCGATGCCTTCCACGGCCGCACCCTGATGGCCATGACGCTCACGAGCAAGGTGGGCTACAAGCCGGACTGCGGGCCCTTCGCGCCGGAGGTGTACCGCACGCAGTTCCCGAACTTCTACCGCTATGGCGCAGGTCGTAGCGAAGCGGACTTTGTGAAAGCAGAGTTGAACCGCCTCGAGGAACTCTCGCACAACACGGTGGCACCGGAGAACCTCGCGGCCATCATCATGGAATCGGTGCAGGGCGAAGGCGGCTTCAACGTGGTGCCTGCTGCGTACCTGAAAGGACTGCGCGCCTTCTGCGACAAGCACGGCATCCTGCTGATCCTCGACGAGATCCAAAGCGGCTTCGGTCGCACCGGAGCATGGAGCGCGTTCGAGCAGTTCGGTGTGGTGCCCGACATCAGCACGTGGGCGAAGAGCCTCGGCAGCGGCATGCCCATCGCGGCGGTCATGGGCAAGGCCGCTATCATGGACAAGGCTGGTCCCAGCAGCATCGGCGGCACCTACATCGGCAATCCGGTGAGCTGCGCTGCGGCACTGGCCACGCTGAAGTACATGGAGGAGATCGACATCAACGCGAAGGGCAGGCATGTGGGCAGCGTGATCCGCAAGCGCTTCGAGCAGATGAAGGCGAAGCATGCGTGCATCGGCGATGTGCGCGGCCTCGGCGCCATGATGGCCATGGAATTCGTGAAGAACGGCGACCCGCTTCAGCCGGATGCCGACACGTGCACCGCGCTCATGAACGCCTGCGCCAAACGCGACCTCGTTGTGATCAACGCGGGCACCGAGAAGAACATCATTCGCGTGTTGAGCCCGCTCGTGATCAGCGATGAGTTGTTGAACAAGGGGTTGGACATCATGGAGGAGGAATTGGACAAGATCCGTGGGTAGGAGTTCACCACAGAGGCACAGAGAGCACAGAGAAATCCCAATGAAAGGCCACATGCCGGACGACCTCAAAACGAATGCTCGCTGCATTCCCTCTGTGTCCTCCGTGCCTCTGTGGTGAAGCAATCCGCATGAAACCCTTCTCCATCGCCGGCATCCAGATGCGCGTGGGCTCCGCACATAGCAACGTGGAGGCCATGAAGACCAAGCTCGACCTGCTCATGACCATCTACCCGTGGGTGGACATGGTGCTGTTCAGCGAGCTCTGCGCCTTTGGCCCGCACATCGTGCACGCGCAGCCCGTGCCCGGCGAATTCGAGCAGGAGATGTGCGCCATGGCGGCCAAGCACGGCATCTGGCTGCTGCCCGGCAGCATCTTCGAGCGCACGAAGAACGCGGCTGGCGAGACGGTGATCTACAACACGGCCTCGGTCATCGACCCCGAAGGCAGCGTGGTCACGCGTTACCGGAAGATGTTCCCCTTCTACCCCTACGAAGTGGGAGTCACCGGCGGCAACGAGTTCTGCGTGTTCGACATCCCCGACGTGGGCCGCTTCGGCGTGAGCATCTGCTACGACATGTGGTTCCCCGAGACCACGCGCACCCTGGCCGTGATGGGCGCCGAGGTGATCCTGCACCCCACGCTCACCGGCACCATCGATCGCGAGATCGAGCTGAGCATCGCACGCGCGAGCGCTGCCATCAACCAGTGCTACTTCTTCGACATCAACGGCCTCGATGCCGGCGGCAGCGGTCGCAGCATCGTGTGCGGCCCTGAAGGACGCATCGTCTACCAGGCCGATGTGAACGAGGAATTCATCCCCATCGAGATCAACCTGGAGAAAGTGCGCCGCAGCCGCGAGCTGGGCGTGCTGCGCCTGGGCCAGCCGCTCAAGAGCTTCCGCGATCGTCCGGTGGACTTTGGCGTCTATGCGCCGGGCGCG
>CAZFBP010000098.1:8376-10542 GCA_964517255.1 uncultured Chryseobacterium sp. | reverse complement strand
AGCTCCTGCTCCACTCTGCGGGCGGCGAGCTTCAGGGCCTTCAGGTCCACGCCCTTGCCGCTGAGGGCGAAGGTCACGGCGGGCCGGATATTCTCCAGCTTGAAGGTGCGGATGGGCTCCATGCCATCGGGCAGCGTGGGGATGCGCTCCACGGCGTTCTTCACATCCTGCAGTACCACATCGGTATCGTAGCCCTTGATCACCTCAACGGTGATGATGCCGCCGTTCTCCTGGCTCACGCTGCTGATGCGCTCCACGCCGGACACTCCTTTCACATCGTCCTCGATGCGCAGCACCACGCCCTCCTCCACCTCCTCCGGTGATGCGCCGGGGTAAATGACCTGCACCTGGATGCTTCGGCTCTCCACCTCGGGGAAGAGCGAGCTGCGCGTGCTCTTCAGGCCGAAGAAGCCGAAGAGGAAGATGAGCACCATGACGGTGTTCACTGCCACGGGGTACTTGATGAAGTAGGCCGTGAGTCCTCTCATGGGTTCACCGGCGTGACGCGCATGCCATCGAAACCGCCGCTCAATCGATCCACCACGACCAGCTGACCGTTCGCAAGGCCCTTCACCACTGCTTGATCCACGCCTTCGTGCAGCACCTCCACCAGCTGCTTCACCAGCGCGCTGTCCTTCACCGTGTAAAGCGATGCGTCCTCCAGCAAGGCGCTTCGCGGCACGCTCACCGCGTCGTTCAGCGCACCGGCTTCGATGCGGCCGCTGAGGTACTGCCCATCGCGCAAGTCCTTCCCATCCACATGCACGAAGAGCTTCACGGTCTGGGTGGAGGCATCGATGCTCTCACCCAGGCGGATGATGCGCCCGGTCCAGCTGCCTGGGCCTTCGGCGCTGCTGAAACGCAGCGTGTCGCCCACCTTCACCAATCCCAATTCGCTCGCGCTGATGGCGGTTTCCAGCTCCAACGAGCCCGGGGCGATGAACTCGCCGAGCCGTGTGCCCGGCGTGACGATGGTGCCTGGCTCAACACCTGCTGCGGAGACCACGCCGTCGAAGGCTGCGGCGATGGTGTACTTGTCGCGACGCTCATACAGCGCGCGGATGGTGTAATACTGATCCAGCACCCCGCGGCCTGCGAAGTAATTGCGCTCCTGCTCGCTGCCGAGCTTGGGCAGGTCGGGCAATTGCCCATCCACCGGGACGCTCTTCAGGTAGGCATCCCACTTCGAGGCTTGATCGGGCATGTCAATGCGCAGGTCGGGCACGAGTTGCACGAGCGATCGGAGGAAGGCGCTCTGCTGGGCGTTGATCTGCGCGCGCACTTCGCCATCGTCGATGCGGAAGAGGGCCTCGCCTTGCGCGTAGCGCATTCCTTCGCGGAAAGGCTTTCCGGTTCGCAGCAGCGTGCCGCCGACCTCTGCCGCGATGAGCATTCGATCGGTCGCGCGAAGCCTCCCGGTCACCGGGATGCTCAGCGGCACAGGGCCGTTCTGCGCAACAATGGTGTGCACGGCTCTTGCTTGTGCATCCGTCGCGGATCGGGGTGGTGAGGTGCGGCTATCGGCCAGCTTCCGGCAGGTGGCGACGCCGCCGACGATCAGCATTAGACCAAGAACGATGGTGAGCCTTCGTTTCAGCATGCGGGAAAGGATGGCGCGAAGGTCATGCTTGCGCGGCGATCAGCGCAGCCACTCCAGTTCCACCCGGCGCTCGCCGGGGTCGCGGCCCAGGCTGCGGCTATCGCCGTAGTAGTTCACCAGCAGCCGCTCGGCGCTGATGCCGCGCGCGAGCAGGTAGCCGCGCACGGCCTTGGCGCGCTGCTCGCTGAGCCAGAGGTTGCGCGCAGGATCACCGCTGCGGTCGGTGTATCCGGTGATGAGCACCTTGTCGAGCGGCGCGCGCGCCAGCTGCTCGAAGACCTCGTTGAGCAGCACGCGCTGGTCGGGCAGCAGCGCGGTGCTGTTGCGCTCGAAGCGCACGGCGAGGTTGCGGCCAGTGAGCGTGGCGAGGTTGGCGGAGGGATTGTCGCCTTCACTCCGATCGCGCACTTCCTTCACCTCGAGCTCCACGCCGCTGAGCCGGTCCTCGATGTCGTCCATGCGGTCGCGCAGCACCCACAATTCCTTGCGCTGATCCAGACGGTCCATGCGCTCGTTGATGGCATCGAGCTCCTGCTTCAGCCAGCGGTCGCGCTTGCGCACTTTGG
>CAZFBP010000098.1:0-8366 GCA_964517255.1 uncultured Chryseobacterium sp. | reverse complement strand
GCGCATCGGCGGCGGCCACGGGCTGCTCCGCGCGTTGGGCGAGGGCGGCGAGCGTTTCGCCAGAGAGCTTGGGCTCCATGCCGATCCCGTTGCTGGAATCCGCCAGGCGCAGGTCGAGCGCACAGAGGAAGTTCTGGTCGTCGAACACAGTGCCGCATGAGCTGTTGATGCGCAGCGTCTGCCCCGGCGACAGGGCCTCGTCTTCACCGATGGCCACGGTGCTGAAGGGCAGCAGGTCGGCGCGCAATTGGCGCTCGAGCTCCTGGCGCTGGCTGCGCACGTAGTAGTAAATCGCGAGGTACTTGTCCTGCGCGGCGCCGCCGTCCACGCCGAAGCGGGCCTGGCTCCAATCGATGCGGGTGAGGCGGTCGAGTTGCTGGGCGGTGCTGGGCGTGAGGCCGCGCGGGGCGTTGGGCAACTGGAGCGCGTCCGCAGCGGCGGCGATCATGCCATCGAGATGGCGCAGCAACTCTTGCGCTGGCAGGTCGCAGCGCACACCCTCTTTGGTGAAATGCACGCGCGCATCGAGGTAGGCGCCGATGCCGGCCTCGAGGATGCGATCGAGCATCACGGCGCCTTCGTCGTCGCTGCGGCTCATGCGCTGCCATTGGAAGACCGGAGCCCCATCCGGAACGCTCCGCCACGCGGCGCGGAGCACGGGCAATGGATCATCGCCCACCGCCACGGATGCCTCCACCATCACATCATCGCCTTCCAGCCCTGCGATGAGCCTCGGCACCTGCGCGTTCGCGATGGCTGCTGCCAACAAGGCCGCAGGAAGAATTGCAGGTCGTGATCCGCAGATCATAGCCTGTTGCGCACGGCGTTCCTGATGAGTTCCACTTGCTGGAACTCGCGGGCACAGCGCCAGGCGTCCTTGCGCGATGCGAACACGCGCAACGGGAAGCGAGGGCGATGCACCTGGCGGAAGAGTTCCACCTGATTGCGGCACGGCTCACTGGCCGCGTACACCACCACCGGATGCCCCTGCGAGCGGCACACGCGCACCAGGAGCGCGCGCGCGTCGTCGTCAACCGCGACCCCATGCGCATGGTCGATCAGCACCGGGGCGCGACCTCCGCGGTCCATGGCGGCCACCAGCCTCACCATCTCCTTCATCACCGCCACGGAGAGCCGCGCGCCCTCGGTGAGCGAGATCTGCAGAACGCCGTCGTCGCGCCAGAGCTCGAAGGGCGGATGGAAGACTGGAGGGTCCCAATTCATGCCGCGGCAAGCTAGAAGCGCGCAGAAGGCTGCGGAAAAGGCTTGAGCGCGGCGATGTGAACAGCGATTGTGGATAAGCCCAAGGCTTGGCGGGGCTACATTTCGTGCATGAACAGCCTCACCAAGCCCGATGCGCAGGAGATCGCGGTGTATTACGCCGGATACATCGCCCTTTGCCCTGAAAGCGACCTCTTCTCCGCCTTGGAAGGAGCCTCATCCCGCTTCCGTCACGTTCTGGGGGGCATCCCCGAATCAAAGGGCGGGCATCGCTACGCGGATGGCAAGTGGAGCATCAAGGAAGTGGTCCAGCACCTGATTGACTGCGAGCGCATCTTCGCGTACCGCGCGCTGCGCTTCGCGCGAAACGATGGCACCGAGCTGCACGGCTTCGATGAGAACGCGTACTCGCCCACAGCCCTGGTGGATCGTCGGACACTGGGCGAGCTGGTGGCCGAGCAGGAGGCGGTGCGCGCTTCCACGGTGCTGCTGTTCCGCAGCCTCACCGGGGAGATGCTGCTGCGCCGCGGGCGCGCCAACGGCAATCCGTTCTCCGTGCGCGCCTTGGGCTGGGCCATCGCCGGCCATGAGCGTCACCACATGGACGTGATCGTGCAACGCTACCTCTAGCATGGCCAGGCGCGATATCCAGCAGTGGTTCGACCTCTACGGGGAGAGCCACCGCGACCGCACCAACAAGCTGATCCATTGGATCTGCGTGCCCACCATCTTCTGGTGCGTGGTCGCCATGCTCGCCGAGATCCCGCCGCGCGAGCTGCCCTACGTTGGCCGAGTCCCGTGGGCCAAGCTCGTCATCGGCCTCGGCCTCCTGGGCTTCTACCTGCCGCGGTCGTTCACGCTCTTCATCGGCATGGCGGCGTGGAGCTACTTCTGCCTGTGGCTCTCGAAGTTCGTGCAGGACCATGTGCACTTCCCGCTCTGGGCCATCAGCCTGGTGCTGTTCACAGCAGCCTGGATCGGTCAGTTCATCGGGCACCGCATCGAGGGGAAGAAGCCGAGTTTCCTCACCGACCTTCAATTCCTGCTGATCGGTCCGGCGTGGCTCATGGGCTTCGTGTACCGCAGGCTCGGCATTGCGTACTGAAGCGCGCGTTCAGCGCAGCTCACGAATCATCTCCAGCAGGGCCATGCGCACGGCATCGCGTCCCGCAGCCAGCGCCCACGGCTGCTGGCTTGCCCGGTGATGCGGCGATTCGCCGTGATCGGCTGTCGTGTCTGAGCTTCCTTCAGGCAGGTACCTCAGCAGGGGCACCGTAAGCCGAACCCCGGAATTGGGCGCCACCACCGTAACGACGCGACCGCCCGTGAAGCTGTGCGCGTTGGTGCCCAGTTCCTGCCCCACCACCCGTGCGCGCTTGGATCGCTTGGCCAGCATGGCGAAGGCCGCTGCGGCATCGCGCGTGCCTCCATCACAGACCACGTACACCTTGCCCGTGAACGCCTGCCGCGCGGGGTGCACGGGCATCAAGCGCGGGTCATCGGGGCGCAGCTCATGCACGCCGTTGCGCACGGGCAGGTAATTGCGGTCGAGGCTGGCGAGGTAGTCATCGGGCAGCACCGCCAGACCGGGCAAGGCGTGCAACTGGCCGGCGCGCACGGTGATGCCCTGCAGCACGCGGAAGGGCTCACGGGCAATGGCGGCGAAGAGAGTCTCCGCAACGCCGAGCTCCGTTCCGCCGGCGCCGCGCACATCGATCACCAGCGCGTGCGCTTCGCTATCGCGCAGCTCTTTGAGCATGGCATCAAGGAAAGCCTTGGGCTTCTGCCCGCTGGCCTCCAGCGCCGACGGCTCCATGGTCGTAAGGGACAACCATAGCGTTCCGCTCTCTGGGTCCCATGTGCTCCGCCATGGGTGCAGCGCTACGCCCGATGGTTTGCGCGCACGCTCCATCTCCTCGAGACGCAGGCCAGCGACCACTTCCTCCTTGCGCGATCCATCGGGCGCCATCGCCTCCACCAAGTACTTCGGCGCATGGCCGTACGTGATGAGGAACAACTCATGGAACCGGTCCTCGATTCCCGTTGCGCGGCATGCCGTGCTGGTTCCGTCGCACACCACCCAGGCGCCGAGGTCGCGCAGGATGCGCGCTGCGCCAATGCCGTTGATGGACTCGATGCGGCTGCCGGGCGCGAAACTGCGGAAGCCCTTGAGCTCTTGGGCGATGAAGAGGCCTTCCTCGAGCACGCGCACCTCGAAGGGCGGCAAAGTGGCTTGGGCCAGGCGGGCCTCGAGCACCGATGGATCGAGTTCGACGCGCAGGCGCGAATCGCCGATGCGCGCGAGCACCGGGATGAGCCGCTCCATGAACGCCTCACTGCTCATGGGCTCGGCGATGGAATCGCGCACGGCGTCGAAGAGCGCATCGAGCTCGCCGTTGGTGATGTACCGGTAAGGGTCCGGGTGCGCCCGGTGAATAACGCCGCGCAGCACGTCAACGTCGGCGCGGAGCTTCTCCGGGTAAACGGTGGCCTGCGCGGATCCAATCAGTGCCGACGAACAGAACCCGATGGACAGCAACGCACGCTTCATGATCACGCGGCAAAGCTAGACCGTGCTGCGCGCAGCCGGCAACCTGAATGCGGAAGCCCTCGCATCGGCGAGGGCTTCCGCTCGTCGTTGATAAGGCCTCAGGCCTTCACGGCCAAGCGGGGCGCGGCAGCGAGGGTCTCGGCGCTGCAGCCTTCCGCGTACTTGGCGAAGTTGTCGTTGAACTGCTTGGCGAGCTTCTCGGCGGTCTTGTCGTAAGCGCCTTTGTCCTTCCACGTGCTGCGAGGGTCGAGGATCTCCGCAGGCACATTGGGGCAGCTGTTCGGGTAGCTCACACCGAAGACCGGGTGCTCCTTGTACTCCACGCTCTCCAATTCGCCGCGCAGGGCCGCGCCGATCATGGCACGCGTGAACTTCAGCTTCATGCGCTCGCCGGTGCCGTAGGCGCCGCCGCTCCAGCCGGTGTTCACCAGCCAGACCCGTGCGCCGTGCTCCTTCATCTTGGCGCCGAGCATATCGGCGTATTTCGATGGGTGCAGCGGCAGGAAGGCCTTGCCGAAGCAGGCGCTGAAGGTGCTCTGTGGCTCGGTGACGCCGGCCTCGGTGCCTGCCACTTTCGCGGTGTAGCCGCTGATGAAGTGGTACATGGCCTGGCCGGGGTTGAGGCGGCTGATCGGGGGCAGCACGCCATAAGCATCGCAGGTGAGGAAGAATATGTTCTTCGGGTGCCCGCCCACGCTCGGCTCGGCCACATTATCGATGTAGTGGATCGGATAGCTCACGCGGGTGTTCTCGGTCTTGGAGGCATTGTCGAAATCAACGTTCGAGGTACCCTCGTGGAATTCGATGTTCTCCAGGATCGACCCGAACTTGATCGCGTCCCAGATCTGGGGCTCTTTCTCGGCGCTGAGGTTGATGCACTTGGCGTAGCAGCCGCCCTCGAAGTTGAAGACGCCCATGTCGCTCCAGCCGTGCTCATCGTCGCCGATGAGGCGGCGCTCCGGATCGGCGCTGAGGGTGGTCTTGCCGGTGCCGCTGAGGCCGAAGAAGACTGCGGTATCGCCATCCTTGCCGATGTTGGCGCTGCAGTGCATGCTGAGCACGCCGCGCTCCTGCGGGAGCACGTAGTTGAGCACGGTGAAGATGCCCTTCTTGATCTCGCCGGTGTAGCCGGTGCCGCCGATGAGGATCATCTTACGGCTGAAGTCGATGGCGGCGAAATTGTGCTGACGCACGCCGTCGGCAGGGCCGTTGGCGGTGAAGCCCGGCGCGCAGATGATGTTCCACTCCGGCTGGAACTCGTTGAGCTCGGCACGTGTGGGGCGCAGGAACATGTTGCCGGCGAACATGGCGCTATAGGGCAGCTCGGCCACCACGCGCAGGTTGAGGCGGTAGGTGGGATCGGCGCAGGCGAAGGCGTCCTTCACATACACGTCGCGGCCTTGCAGGTAGGTGGCGATCTTGTCGTGGAGCTTGTCGAAGGCCTCGGTGGAGAGGGGGATGTTGATGTCGCCCCACCACACCGTGCTCGCGGTCCTCGCATCCTTCACGGTGAACTTGTCCTTGGGGCTGCGGCCGGTGAACTCGCCGGTGTCGATGGCCAGCGCGCCGCTGTCGGCCAGAATGCCCTGGCCGTTCACGATCACGTGCTCCACCAGCTCGGCGGGCTCGAGGTTCCAGTAGATGTCGCCAATGCGTGCCAGGCCGAGCCTCGAGAGGTCAGCGTTCTTCGGCTTGGTACCGAAATCGTTCATGTTCCTGCGGTTTGGAATTGGGCGCCAAAAGTAGGCGGATGCCCGCAGCCCGGACTAACGCACGTCAACCTTCCGCAAGGCGGATACGAACAGCACGGCCCAGCCCGCGATGAAGCAGAGGCCGCCGAGCGGGGTGCTGGGACCGAGCCATCGCGCTGCGCCTGCGAGGCCCAGCAAGTCCTTGGTGCTCAATAGGTACAACGAGCCGCAGAAGAGCACGATGCCCGCGAGCAGAAAGCTGGCGCTCCATCGTGCCGCTCGCTGGCCCACCCTCGATTCAATGAGACCCAACAGAAGCAATCCAAGAGCATGGTAGAAGTGATACTCCACGGCGGTTCGCCAGGTGTCCAGTTGTTCAGGCGCCATCCGCTCCTTCAATGCGTGCGCCCCGAAAGCGCCCAGCATGACGGCGACGGCCAGGAGGGCTGCTCCTGCGGCGATGGTGCGGTTGCCCTTCATGCGACAAAGGTGGTGGCGGAAACACCGAAGCCCCTCGATGAAGAGGGGCTTCGCCAGGATCGTCCCGGACCTCACTTCTTCATGCGCTCCATCTCTTTCTCGAAGGTCTCCTTGAACTTCTCGTAGTCGTAATCCACGCGGAGGCGCTCGTCGCTGCTGAGGCGGGAATTGTAGGCGGCCAGCAGTTCCTGCGCGCTGAGCTCGATGGCCACGTAGGTCTTGTAGTTGCCGGTGGCGTTCACGCGCATCGTCTTCTCACAGAGCGTCTTGGTGCCGGTGAGCTGCTGATCCACCACTTCGCGCGAGAGGGCCTCGTAGCGCTCGCCGATCTCCTCTCGGTTCTGCATCTCGCGGCTGTTCACGTAGTTGTCGATCACCGATTTCACGCGGGTGTTGATTGCAGCGGCCAGGTCAGCGCGGGCGTTGCTCATGGCCTTCTTCTTCGCCGTTGCCTGATCCATGCTCTCGCCGAACGCGTTGGCACGGAACACCTTGTTGTCGGTGAAGAACTCCGGACCGGAGCAGGGAATGATGACCTCGGTCTCGCCGGTGGGGTCGGGCTTGGTGGCCTCGGCCTGCTTCTTCTTGCTCTTGCAGGCACTGAGGCTTCCGGCCAGAAGCGTGGCGGAGAGCGCGTAGGTGAGCGAACGGGAGAGGGTGAGCGTTTTCATGATGCATGGCCGCTGGTAGGCCTGGGTTGGTTTGTCTGATTCGGGTTCAGGTTGGTTCGGCCCGGTTTGGCTGATCGCGTGCCAAACTACTACGGGATGGTTGAAGGTTGTTGCTTCGCGGAGCCTCGCAATGACAGGTTGCCTTGGGGTTGAGGGTTGTTGGCGGACGGGAACTACTGCAGGGCGTTCATGATGGCCGGCACAATCTCCTTCCGCACGTCCTGCGCGGCCTTCTTGAAGGCGTCGAGGCCTGCTTTCTCCGCGCTGAGCTGAATGCCCTTCACGTTCTGCTTCACGCCATCGTTCACGGTCTCGCTGGTCCTGCGGTCGCGGAAGCTCCAGCTGGCGTCGAGGAAGGCCGTGTGGAAGCCGTTGGCCTCGCCCCCGCTGCGCGTGCTGCACGTGAGCTGAAGGACCAGGTCGGCCTCTGCCTCGCGATCCACGATCCGGAATCCGTTGCGGGTGAGTTCCTCGCGCATCACCGGAGCAAGGCCGGCATCGCCCACGGCGGCGCCCAAATTGGTTTCCGTGGCGCGCATGAACACGCGGGGCATGCGCACCGTGATGGCCGCACGGGCCTGTGGCACGCTGAGGCTGCCCACGAGCGCCTTCACCACATCGGGCTCCAGATCCTTGCTCACCAGCGCATCCATGTCGGGCCTTACAACCAGGTCGTTCCCGGCTTGGGCCACGGCGGCGCGCCTCACGCTGGTGCGCAGGCGGCCCTCGCCATCGGTGTTCTTCTGCTCGGTCACCGCGCCATCGAGGCCGGCGTAACTGATGCGCATCGGCAACTGCGGCAGGTCGCGGCCACGGCTGTTCTCGCCAAAGGTGGCCGTGATCATCACCTCGCGGGTGAATCGGTTGCCAAAGTCGAGCTCGATGCGCTCGGGGAGCAAGGCCAGGCGGATCCCGGAGGTGAGCCCTTGCAAGTGCGAGAAGACCTCCGTGGCCAGCGGCATCTGCTTCCCGTCGATCTCGGCCAGGTCGTTCTCGCCCCAATAGGGCTTCATGGCGATCAGGGCGCGCAGGTCCTGATCAATGGCCTCGCGCAGATTGCCCGATGCGATGCTGGCGCGCGAGCGTTGATGCAGGTCGAGCGCCGTTGCGACGGCCTTGCCCTTGCGCTCGGCCTTCAAGCGCGCGTGCTCGCTCTTCGAAAGCCTGTAGTACACCCAGTGCTCGTTGGGGCTGTCCCAGGAATCCACCAGTTCATAGCCCTCGATCTGTTCCTGCGTCGTGGTCTTGATGGTGCTGGTGAAGGTCTCGTCGAATCGATTGCGGCCATCAGCGGTGAAGAGGATGCTGTTGCCCTCCACGCGCACGCTGATCTCCTGGGCCAGTTGGTCCAGCGCGTTCTTGCGCGCGGTCTCCACCGCATCGGCCTTGGCTGCTGCGCCCAAGCCGATGCCGATGTAATAGGCGCTGCTCACCGGGCGTGAGCGCACCCAGTCCGGGCGCGTGTCATGGGCTGGTGGCGGCGTTTGGGCCTGCTGGCTGCCCTTGCACGCCGTGAGCGCGAGGGCCACGATCAGGGCGAAGCGCATCATGGCAATCGGGCGTTCAGCTCTTGCTGCACTGCGGCGGCCATCTGGCCCGTGCTCTGGCGCACCAGCTCGGTTCCCAAGGTGGGCGACGACTTCACCTCACGCGGCGCGTTCAACAAGCCGCGCAGCTCGTTGCGACGACCGCCGTTCAGGTCTGCGACGCCATTCAGGCCGGGAAAGAGCGCATCGCGGTTGCCGGTGTAGG
>CAZFBP010000097.1:0-10587 GCA_964517255.1 uncultured Chryseobacterium sp. | reverse complement strand
CGAATCGAGAACGTACCCCCCCTGCGGCGTAACCGATTGAGGTGCTTCACGCATCGCGGCAGCCTTGGCGGCCTGATGCACTTCCCGCCTCAACACCTCCGCGTGAAGAACTGCGTTGCTTGAACAGGCGTCCGTAGCCCCGCCTGGTTCTTGCTTTACACACGCATGCGCCTGTTCATCGGATTCGTCTGCTTGCTTGGCGGGGGCCTCGCAAGCGCTCAATCGTTCTGGCGGTTGGACAGCCTCGCGGCCACCTGGCCTGTGCGCTGCGCCATCGAGGAGAGCCATCGGGCGCAAACGCCCGGCGTGGTGCGTGCCATGGACACGCGGGGCTTGTTCACGAAGCTGAAGCCCATGGCCCAGGTGCTGCCCGTTTTCGCCGACAGCGCCGTGGACCGTTACGTGAACCTGCTGGGCGAGCCGCGCCGCGATGACCTGCGCGCAGCCTTGGGCCTGTTGGAGGAGTACGCGCCAATGATCGACGGCGAACTATCACGGAACGGATTGCCCAAGGATCTGCGCTACCTGCCGCTGGCGCTCTCGTGCATGAATACCATGGCAGCTGGTCGCGAAGGCGGCGCAGGCCTTTGGATGCTGAGTTATCCCGTGGCGCTTCGCTACGGCCTGCGCATCGATGAGGTGATCGACGAACGCCGCGATCCACGCTTGAGCACCATGGCCGCCGCACGATGGCTCAAGGACCTGCACGCGCGCTACAGCGATTGGCCCTCGGCGGTGATGGCCTTTGCCTGCGGCCCGGCGAACGTGACACGCGCGATAGAGCGCTTGAAGGGCGGGAGGGATCCGCGATTGATGCACCCGGAATTCACCGCCGGGAGCCGCGATGCCCTGCCGGTGCTGATGGCCATGAGCTACCTCGCGACGAACGCGCAGCAGCTGGGCATCGCGCTGATCCATGTCACGCCATTCGAGCCGGCCGACACCATCCGTTCGCCGAAGGAGCTGCGCATCACGGCCATCGCGGCGGCGCAAGGCATCGCGAAGGAGCGTTTGCACGCGCTCAATCCCACGCTCTGCAGCGATCGCGTGCCGGCGCATCATGCGCTGTTGGTCCCGCGCGGCGAGCGCCAGCATTACGAGGCCCTGGCCGACAGCGTGCAGCGCCTGCAGCAATGGCTGGCCGAGACCGAGCGCAAAGCCAGCGAGCCGGGCGAGGATGTGGTGGCCAAAGGCCCCGAAGGCCGCGAGGCCATCTACTACCGCGTGCGCAGCGGCGATTACCTCGGCCGCATCGCGCAGCGCTTCAAGGTGAAGGTGTCGCAGCTGAAGGCTTGGAACAGGATGCGGAGCGACAATATCGACGTGGGCGAGGAACTCGTGATCTGGGTGACGCCTGCGCAGCGCGCGCGCTTCGAGAAGGAGAAGGGAGGAAGCGAGGAGGACGATGGCCCGACGAATCAAGCGGCATCGCGCACCGAAGCGGTGGCGGCCAACACGCCTGCCGTGCAGCCCGCGGTGAAGCCAGCGACGAAAGGCGATGCCGGCTTCACCTGGTACACCGTGCGCAAGGGCGATTCGCTCTACGGCATCGCGAAGCGCTACCCGGGCGTGGATGCCGATTCGCTCATGCGCGTGAACGGCATCACGGCGGATATCCGGCCTGGCCAACGGATCAAAGTCCCGGTGAAGCCATGAGCCCTGGACGCGTGCTCGCCTTCGTTGCTGCCGTGCTGGTCTTGCTGGCCCTTATCGGCCAGGCCTTGCCGAAGGATGGCGTTGATCTCGGCCTCGTCAACTTGCGCATGCCAACAGCAAGTGAGGTGCTCTTCGCGGAGAAGCAGCAGCTCGTTGACATCTCCGAGATCCTGGCCATCGAAGCGGACAGCGCGGCGAGCGATACGCTCGCCATCGGATCCCTGGCCGATACGCTCCCCGCCGCCACGGCGGACAGCGCGCGCAGACCCATCGCCTTCGACGTGAGCAAACTGGCGCCGCTCGAGGACCGCATCCGCTTCCACTTCCCGGAACAGGGCGCTAGCGTGCTGCATCCCTTCTTCAAGTCGCTGCAATCGGCGTACGCTGGGAAGGAGCCGATCCGGGTCCTGCACTACGGCGATTCGCAAATCGAGGGCGACCGCATCACCGCCTACGTGCGCAACAAGCTGCAGACGCAATTCCACGGCAGCGGTCCGGGCCTCATCGCCGTGCTCGATGTGGGGCCGCATTTCAGCGTGAAGCGCGAGTTGAGCGCCAACTGGCAGCGCTTCAGCGCGATGGACCCCAACCTGAAGAAGCACGCGCACAAACGCTATGGCGCGCTTTCGGCCTATTGCCGCTTCACGCCCGCACAGCCCGATTCGGTGGCCCTTGACACGCTCGCGAGCACGGCCACCATCACGCTCTCTCCCGACAAGCGCGCGTACGGCAAGGCCCGCGCATGGACCGAGTGCCGCCTGTTCTTCGGCTGGCACCGCGCGCCGCTCACCTTGCGCATGGAGGCCGATGGCGCGCAGATGAGCGAGGAGGTGATCGAGCCGCAGGCCGGCATGCTCACGCGCGAATGGCGCTTCCCGCGGACCCCGGGCTCGATCACCATCACCATGGGCGGCACCGACAGCCCCGACGTGTTCGGCATCGCGCTCGACGGCAGCACCGGCGTGGCCATGGACAACATCTCGGCGCGCGGCGCAGCGGGCTACGAGTTCGGCAAGGGCGACCAGGCGCTGCTCACGCGCATGTATGCTGCAATGGATGCACGCCTGCTGATCATGCAGTACGGGGGCAACACACTGCCCAACATCAAGAGCAAGGAGGAGGCGGATCGCTACGGGCGCTTCTTCGGCGGCGTGATCGCGAAGCTGCGCAAGCAGATCCCCGGAGTAAGCGTGATCGTGATCGGTCCCAGCGACATGAGCATCAAGGAAGGCGAGGACTATGTGACGCGACCCTACCTCGAGGACGTGCGCGACGCGATGAAGGCCAACACGCTCGCGCAAGGCGCTGTGTTCTGGGACATGTACGATGCCATGGGCGGCCGCAACAGCATGGTGAGCTGGGTGCAGGCCGATCCGCCTTTGGCAGCGGACGATTACACGCACTTCAGTCCACAAGGGGCGCGGAAGGTGGGCGAGCTCTTCTACACCGCATTGATCAATGAGTACGCCGTCTATGTCAAAACGGTCCAGTAGCATGCGGAGCGCGACCATCATCAGCGTAATGCTGCTCTCGTCGATCGCGATCGGTCAGGCCAACCCGTTCGCGGTGCATGCGCTGCCCTTCATGAACCCCGCTGCCGGCCATATCGTGTTCAAGGGCGATAGCAGCGCGTGGTCCACGTGGCATGCTGCGCTCGATCGCGCGGTGTTCGAGGGCGAAGGGCAGGTGAGCGTGGTTCATGTCGGCGGCTCGCACGTGCAGGCCGATCAGTGGACGATGCAGTTGCGCCACCGCTTCCAGAATCTGTCGCCGGGAATGCGCGCCGCCAAGGGCTTCATCTTCCCCTATAACATGGCGAAGAGCAACAATCCGTGGTGGTACAGGCCCGAATACACCGGCAAGTGGACGGCGCTGCGGAACGTGCATGCACCGGAGAACTCAGCGCTGGGCATGGCAGGCATCAGCGCCACCACCACCGATACCCTCGCGGAGCTGAAGGTGGGCTTCCGGGAGGACATCCACCCGGGCTACACCTTCGATCGCGTGCGCGTGCTGCACCGGATGGACAGCAGCTATCAGGTGTTCGCCTGGAGCACCGATAGCACAGCGCGCATCGAGCGCCGCGTGGATGAGCTGCGCGGCTTCACCGAATTCACGTACGACCGCCACAGCGATACGCTTCGCTTGCGCATCCAGCGCACCGATTCGGCTCAACGGCAGTTCACGCTCTATGGCATCGAGCTGGGCACGGGGGATCCCGGCATCGTGCTGCACCCGTTGGGCGTGAATGGCGCCAGCACCGCGAGCTGGCTGCGCTGCATGCGCTTCAGCGAGGAGCTCGCGCTGCTGCATCCGGACCTCGTGATCCTCTCCATCGGCATCAACGACGCGCATGACCCGGACTTCAACGGCGAGCGTTACGAGGCCAACTACCGTGAGATCATCCGCCGTGTGCGCATCGCCAGTCCCAAGGCCGCGATCCTGCTCACCACGAACACCGATAGCTTCATGAAGCGGCGCTACGTGAACAAGAATGCCGGCGCGGTGCGCGATGCCATGCTGCGGCTCGGCGCCAGCGAGGGCGTTGGCGTGTGGGACGCTTGGGGCGTGATGGGAGGCGAAGGCAGCATGCGGGCCTGGCAGAAAGCGGGCCTTGCCAAGGCTGACCGCGTTCACATGAATCGCAACGGCTATGAATTGCTCGGCGACCTGCTCTTCGGCGCCTTGATGGAAGCGTACGGCGATCACATCAAGCTCACCAGCCGCTGATGCAGCACGGCATCGACTGGTCATCGCTGTTCCTCTACGACGAGCATTCGCCGCTCATCTTCACCCGCTTCTTCTTCTGGGGATTCTTCCTCGTGGCGCTGGCGGGCTATGCCGCTGCGTACAAGCGCCCGCTGTGGCGCAGCGCATGGCTCTTCGGCGTGAGCCTCTTCTTCTACTACAAGACCAGCGGCCTATTCGTGGGCCTCTTGGGCTTCAGCATTGTCATGGATTTCGTCATCGGCCGGGCCAGCGCCGATACCGACGACAAGCTGCGCAAGCGCCTGCTGCTCGCCACCAGCGTCACACTCAACCTGCTCGTGCTCGGCTTCTTCAAGTACGCGCATTTCGCGGTCGAGAACATCAACGCCATTGCGGGCACCAGCTTCGAGCCGGTGAACTACTTCGCGCGCTGGGCCAACCACGCCTGGGACGCGCACTTCGTGGAGAACAAGGTGCTGCTGCCGGTGGGCATCAGCTTCTACACCTTCCAGTGCATGAGCTACGCGATCGATGTGCATCGCGGCCAGTTGAAGCCCGTGCGCAACCTGCTCGACTTCGGCTTCTACGTGAGCTTCTTCCCGCAACTGGTGGCAGGGCCCATCGTGCGCGCCAGCGAGTTCATCCCGCAGATCTCGAAGCCGTACGACCTCTCGCGTCACGAGTTCGGCATCGCGGTGTTCTGGATCCTGAACGGCCTGGTGAAGAAAATGGTCGTGGGCGACTACATCGCCGTGAACTTCATCGACCGCGTGTTCGCCGATCCGCTGCGCTTCTCGGGCTTCGAGAACATCATGGCGCTCTTCGGTTACTCGCTGCAGGTCTATGCCGACTTCAGCGGCTACACCGACATCGCCATCGGCGTGGCGCTGCTCATGGGCTTCCGGCTCACCATGAATTTCAACAGCCCGTACAAGGCGCGCAACGTGGCCGAGTTCTGGAAGCGCTGGCACATGAGCCTGAGCACCTGGCTGCGCGACTACCTCTACATCCCGATGGGTGGCAACCGCGGCGGCTCGCTCTTCTCGTGGATCATGCTGGGCTTCATCGGCGCGGCGCTGATCCTGCTCACTGGCTGGTGGTGGCTGCCCGTGATCTACGTCTCGGTGATCGCTGCGGCCGTGGTGCTCGTGCAGCTGTCGCCCAACGCGCACAACGCCATCACCACCAATCTGAACCTGATGATCACGATGCTCATCGGCGGCCTGTGGCACGGCGCCAGTTGGATGTTCGTGATCTGGGGCGGGCTGAATGGCCTGGGCCTGCTGGTGTACAAGCAATGGAAACGCATAAGTCCGTGGGAGAAGAGCGCGCATTGGGCGGCGCACGCGTGGAAGGTGGCCTTCACCTTCGCCTTCATCAGCTTCACGCGCATCTGGTTCCGGAGCCCCGACCTGGAAACGGCGAACGAGTTCCTCCATCAGGTCACCAGCGCATTCAACCTGCACGTGGCGGGCGATGTGCTCTGGGCCTTCCGCAGCGTGTTCGGCGTGATGGTGATCGGCATGGTGGTGCATTGGCTGCCGGAGTCGTTCAAGCAGCGCTACCGCGAGGCGTTCGCGTCACTGCCCCTTTGGCTCATGGCCCTTATCAGCGCGGGCGTGGTCGTGCTCGTCTATCAGACGGTGACAGCGGAGATGGTGCCGTTCATCTACTTCCAGTTCTAGAGCGCTAGTCTTTCTGGACTACCGGTAGCTTTGGTGCATGCCCACCAACGACATCCTCGACCACATCGTCATCGGCTCAGGCTTCGGTGGCAGTGTTAGCGCGATGCGGCTAGCGGAGAAGGGCTACAGCGTGCTCGTGCTGGAAAAGGGCAAGCGCTGGGAGGCGAAGGATTTCCCGCGCACCAACTGGAATGTCCGCGAGTTCCTCTGGGCGCCCGTGCTGCGCTGCTTCGGTCCGCAGCAGATCCAATTGCTCAACCGCATCATGGTGCTCAGCGGCGCGGGCGTGGGCGGCGGAAGCCTCATTTACGCCAATACCCACATGATGCCCGGCGATGCCTTCTTCACGCATCCGGCGTGGTCGCGCTTCGGCGATTGGAAGGAGCGATTGGCGCCGCATTACGCCAGAGCCCGCTTCATGCTGGGCAGCACGCGTTACGCGCAGGAAGGCCCCGAGGACCGTGTGCTGGCGGAGATCGCACGCGACATGGGCAAGGCTGACACCTATAAGCCCGTGGATCATGTGGGCGTGTGCCTCGGCGATGCGAAGACCCCGACCGACCCGTACTTCAACGGCCTTGGACCGGAACGCACCGGATGCACGGCCTGCGCCAACTGCATGGTGGGCTGCCGATTCAACGCGAAGAACACGCTCGACAAGAACTACCTCTGGTTCGCGGAACGATTCGGCGCGCGCATCGAGGCCGAGACCGAGGTCACGCGTATCGAGCACAGGGACGGATCGTACCATGTGCATGTGCGCGGCACAACGGCCTTTTTCAGACGCAAGGCGCGCGTGTTCCGATCAAAAGGGCTTGTGGTGAGCGCGGGCGTGATGGGCACATTGAAGCTGCTCCTTCGGCAGAAGCACGATCTGCGCACCTTGCCCAAGCTGTCCGATCAGCTCGGTACCACGGTGCGTACCAATAGCGAATCGCTCTGCGGCATCAGCGGCATCCCGGAGAAGGTCAACCACGGCGTGGCCATCAGTCGCGTGTTCGAGCCAGATGCGCACACGCACATCGAACTGGTGAAGTACGGCGACGGCTCCGGTGCCATGGGCCTGCTCGCGGTGATGGCAGCCGGTGAAGGTCCGCCATTGCTGCGCGTGGCGAAATCGCTTTGGAACACGATTGCGCAGCCGCGCAAGGCCTTCAATGTGCTGCGCCGCGATTTTGGCAGGCACAGCATCATCTTATTGGTGATGCAGAGCCTGGACAATGCCGTGCGCGTGCGGTGGAAGCGCGGACTCTTCGGCAGCAGGCTGAGCGTCGCGCACGATGGCGGCAAGCGCGTTCCCGCTTTCATCGGGGTAGGACAGGAGGTGATGCATCGCTACGCGGCGAAGAGCGGCGGAACGGCCATGAACGCCTTGCCCGAAGTGCTCCTGGACATGAGCAGCACAGCGCATATCCTCGGAGGCTGCCCGATGGGCGCGACAGCCGCTGAAGGCGCGGTGAACGAGCGCTTCGAGGCCTTCGGTTATCCGGAGCTGCGCATCCTCGATGGGTCCATCATCCCCGCGAACCTGGGCGTGAATCCGAGCCTCACCATCACGGCGCTCAGCGAGTACGCCATGGGCTTGGTGCCAACTAAGGTCGGCCATCAAGGCCGAACGCTCGAAGAGGAGATGCGCGGATCAGCCCATCACGAGAGTTCGTGATGCTTGGCGGAGTGCCATGGACTACTACCTTCACCTGCCTACAATCCCAGTGACCATGAAACGACTTTCCGCACTCGCCCTCTTGCTTCTTCCCGCAGGGCTCTTCGCGCGATCCAACAGCCGGATCATCATTCGTGTCTCGGATGCCGCTGAGCTGAAGACGCCGCCGATCACCGCCAAAGCCGCGATCGGTGTCGAATCCATCGACCGCTTGAGCACCCTGCTCGATGCTGAGCGCATCCAGCGACTGACGCCAATCAAGCCGGGCATGCCGCGCCTATTCGTGGTGCAGCTCCCGGAGGGAGGCGATGCGCAGCAGGCTTTGGCGAAGTACCGCAGCATGGCCCATGTCGTGCGCGCGGAGATCGATCACATCGGCAAAGGTGGCGGCGACCGCAGCTTCGTGCCCAACGACCCGCACTACTACAAGCAATGGGGCCTGAAGAACGATGGCACATTCACGCTCTCAACGGCGATCGCTGGCGCCGACATCGACATGGAGAGCGCTTGGGAGATCGAGCAAGGAAGCCCCGATATCACAGTGGCCATCATCGACAGCGGCGTGCGCCTGCAGCACCCCGACTGGGGCGAACGCCTGTGGGTGAACAGCGGCGAGATCGCGGGCAACGGGATCGATGACGACAGCAACGGATTCATTGACGACGTGCAGGGCTGGGACTTCGCCAACAACGACAACGACCCCACCGACGATCAGGGCCACGGCACCAACGTCACCAGCATCGTGGCGGCTGCTGGCGACAATGGAGTCGGCTTCACGGGCGTGGACCTCAATTGCAAGGCGATGGTGATCAAGGCGCTGAACAGCTCGAATCAAGGCTACTACAGCTGGTGGGTTGCGGGCATGTACTACGCCATCGACAATGGGGCCGACGTCATCAGCATGAGCATGGGCGGAACGGATCCTTCACCGGAAATGCAGGCGGCCGTGGACTACGCCCTGGCGAATGATGTGCTCGTGGTGGCCTGCATGATGAACACCAACAGCAGTGTTCCATTCATCCCTGCCTCATTCAACGGCGTCATGGCTGTGGGCGCCACCAAGCCGAATGACCGTCGCGCCGTGCCATTCTATTGGAGCGCTTCCAGCGGCAGCAACTACGGCAGCCACATCAGCGTGTGCGCGCCCGGCGATTACATCTACGGGCTCAGTCACACGAGCAACGTCTCCTTTACCTCCTATTGGTCGGGCACTTCGCAGGCCACGCCGCACGTAAGCGCTTTGGCTGCGCTGCTGAAGGCCCAGCAACCAACGCGCACGCCCGCGCAGATCCGTGCCATCATCGAGGCCACTGCAGAGGATCAGGTGGGTGATCCGTTGGAGGACACGCCCGGCTTCGACATCTATCACGGCCATGGGCGGATCAATGCGTTCAACGCGCTCATGTTCGCAGTGGGCACCGGCGAAGTGGCGCAGCCGGCGGAATCATTCTCCGTTTTCCCGAATCCTGCAACTGGGCCGATCAGCGTTCGGGCAACCGCTAGCGGACAGCTCGTGGTGCTCGATGGCGCTGGACGCGTCGTGCGTGAGCAGCGCCTTTCCCCAGGCAGCAGCAGCTTGGTCTCCAGCTTGGCCCCGGGTGCCTATCTGGCGCGATTCACCACTCAAGGCGGTGCCCTCTCGCAGCGGTTCATCGTGCAATAGCTCCGCTACCTTGGCCCCGTGCCAACGGTGATGGACGAGACTGCCCGGAGAAGGACCTTCGAGGAATGGGTGAAGGCGCACACCGCCGACCTGCTCCGTTTCTCCCGGAACCGCGTGAAGGACCCCGATGATGCGGAAGAACTCGTGCAAGTGGCCTTGGTGAGCGCATGGGAGACCCTTGATCGGTTCCAGGGCGAGAGTTCGCCGCGCACATGGCTCTTCGCCATCCTCAAGCACAAGCTGCTCGACCACTACCGCAAGAGCTACCGCGATGCCGATCGTTTGTCAGGCCGCGAGTCCGATCCCGACGACCTAGCTGAACAGTTCTTCAATCAGGAGGGCCATTGGAACAGTGAACAGGCACCACATGACATCACGCTCTTCCGTCAGGACGACCAGTCAGAGAAGCTTGATCGCGCGCTCCACCATTGCTTGGATGCATTGCCTGAGCGCTGGCGAGCCGCCGTGGAGATGAAGTACCTGCAGGACATGGAGGGCGCGCGCATACAGGAAGCGCTTGGCCTGAGTGAAGCCAATTACTGGCAGCAAGTGCACCGCGCCAAGCTCAAGCTGCGCGCCTGCATCGAGCAGCGCCTCAAACCGATCCGCGAATGAGCCAGCTACGCAGCGTCTCCTGCCGCAAGGCCACCGTGCTCATCGAGCGTCGCGTGTTCAAGCCGTTGAGCCTCGCCGAGCGCATCGGCCTTTGGCTTCACCTGCGCATCTGCACGGCTTGCCGTACCTACCAGCGTCAGAGCGTGATGATCGATCGGTGGATGCAGCAGCGCCGGGACATCGGGCAGCCGTTGGATACGGAGGCGCTCCAGCGGTCCGTGTTCAAACGGATCGATGGTTGATCAATGCTGGACCGCCAAGCGCGCAACGCGACCATTGTCCGTGGCAATGATGTAGATGCCAGCTGACCACGCCGAGGCATCAAGCATCAGGGCATTGGCGGTGGATTCAGGCTGGATCGCTCCCACCATGCGGCCGGACGCATCACGAACCGTAATGGTCCCAATGGATCCATCAAGCGCATGCAGGACGAAAGCGCCGTGCGCCGGATTCGGAAAGGCATTCAATGCAGCTGGTTGCGGCATTTCAACTATCCCCGTCGCCGTGGCGATGGCCGGCGCCTCTGCTGCATGATGCACCTCGCCCGGTAGGGTTCCAGCAGCCTCGTTGATGAAGGCCACCACGCGCACGTTGTC
>CAZFBP010000096.1:0-10678 GCA_964517255.1 uncultured Chryseobacterium sp. | reverse complement strand
TCATCGTGGTGCTCGACAGCGCCGAAGGCCTGGCCGTGGAGGGGCAGGCCGGCATGCTTGCCACGCCGAAGCGCGTTGGAGGATCGAAGCACACCGAGGCCATGCAGCGCTTCACCGCCGAGACGGTCGGCTACGAGCAGAAGGCATCCGCGCTGCGCACCGCGCTGGCACAGGACCCGGCCAATCAGGCCAACTTGGATGAACTCAACGCGACCAACGCCGACTACTACGAGCGCTGCAAGCAATTCGTGCGTGACAACATCGGGTCACCTGTGGCCATCAGCGTATTGGGCCGCATGAACCTGCAGCAGGAGTTCGAGTTGTTCAAGGAGACCCGCGATGCGCTCCGAGAGACCATGCCTTCCTCCGGCTTCTTCCAGAGTTTCCGCGAGCAAGTGGACCGTTACGAGCAGGAGATGATCCTGATCAAGGCGCAAGAGGAGGAGATGAAGCGCCTGAGCAATCTGCTCCCCCTAGGCAGCGCTGCCCCGGAGATCCGCCAAGCCACGCCCACCGGAGGCTCTTTCGCCCTGAGCCAGCTGCGCGGCAAGGTGGTCCTCATCGACTTCTGGGCAAGCTGGTGCCGACCCTGCCGCATCGAGAACCCGAATGTGAAACGGGTCTATGAACGCTTCAAGGGCAAAGGCTTCGAGATCCTGGGCGTCTCCCTGGACCGGGACCAGCTGGCTTGGACGGAGGCCATCAAGGCCGATGGCCTGCCCTGGAAGCATGTCAGCGACCTGCAGTTCTGGAACAATGCTGCCGCCCAGGAGTATGGCGTGAGCAGCATTCCTTACACCGTGCTCGTTGACCAGGAGGGCAAAGTGCTCGAGAAGGGCCTGCGGGCCGACCAGCTCGAGGCGAGGCTCTCCGAGTTGTTCGGTGGCTGAGGGCGTTTGCTGCTTCAGTGCATGTGCATATATTCGCCGCCCCAAACGAAAGAGGCACACGGACCATGCTGATCATCCCCGTCAAAGAAGGCGAGAGCATCGATAAGGCGCTCAAGAAGTTCAAGAAGAAGTTCGAGCGCACCGGTACCATGCGGCAGCTGCGCAAGCGCCAGAGCTATACCAAGACTTCCGTGGCGCGCCGCAAGGAGATCATCCGCGCCACTTACAAGCTGAAGATGCAGAGCGAGCAGGAGTGATTCCTGTACGTGCCTGAATGCGGAGCGGGAGGCCAAGGCCTCCCGCTCCGCATTCAGGGCGCGTCCATCGCAGCGGTAATTTCGCGCTGTCCCATGATCCTGCAGCGTTTCCTCGATCACCTGGCCCACGAGCGCCGCTTCAGCCAGCATACCGTGGCGGCCTACGGCTCGGACCTCGTGCTTCTGCAAGACTACCTCGAGGAACAGGGCCTCTCCCGATTCGAGGATTGCGATGATGCCCTTCTCCGGTACTGGGTCATGGCACGGATCGAGTCCGGCGATTCGCCGCGTACCGTCAGCCGTCGCCTCAGCTCGGCCCGGGGACTCTTCAAGTATGCCAGACAGGTAGGCGCCATGGCCAATGACCCCTCGGAACTGCTGGAAGGCCCCAAGCACCCCAAGCGACTGCCCGAATTCGTGGAGCAAGCCCGCATGGAGCGTGTGTTCAGCCGCGCTGGAGCTCCTGAAAGCCTGGCGCATGCGTTGGAGGAGCTCGTGCTCGAGCTGCTCTACGGCACGGGCATTCGTTTGGCTGAGTTGCTCGGACTGATGCACAGCGACATTGACCGCGACAGGGGCCAGATGCGCGTGCTCGGGAAACGGAGCAAAGAGCGCATCGTGCCGCTGGGTGATGCCGCGTTGCGGGCGTTGGATGCCTATGGAGCGCTGCGTACGGCCAGCTTTGGAACTGTCACTCCCAACGCCCCGCTTCTGGTGGGCTCCGCCGGCCTGCCGCTCTCGCGCAGCACCGTGCAGCGAATGGTGAGGCGGCGCTTGGGCGAGGTCACCACCCAAGGCAAGCGCAGTCCGCATGTCCTGAGGCACACCTTTGCCACCCACATGCTCGACCAAGGGGCGGACCTCAACGCCGTGAAAGAGCTTCTGGGCCACTCCGGCCTCGCAGCCACACAGGTGTACACGCACAATACCGCTGAGCGCCTCAAGCGAGCGCATCAGCAGGCCCATCCGAGGGGCAAGCGCCGCTCACCCTGAAACAGAACCATCACAGACCATGAACATCACCGTGCAATCCATCCACTTCGACGCCGACAGCAAGCTGGTCGGCTTCATTCGGGAGAAGCTCTTGAAGCTCAGTCAATTCACGGACGACATCCATGCTGCGGAGGTCTTCCTCAAATTGGAGAACGACGGCGCGAACAGGGAGAACAAAGTGGTGGAGGTGCGGCTGGCCGTTCCTGGCAACGACCTGTTCGCCAAACGCCAGGACAAGAGCTTCGAGGAGGCGGCCACCGCAGCGGTGGAGGCGCTCCGGAGCCAAGTGGAGCGGGGCAAGACCAAGAGTCGATAGCTGCCAGCCCGGAGGCCGTGGCTGTTGGCCCCACAGGAATCTTGCCAAGGCTATTGGCCCGCACGTCTTCTTTTCTACATTTGCCCGCCCAAATCGGGGCCTGTTGGCCTCGAAGCGGGGAAGGAACCGTTCTTTACCTTGTTGTACAGGCCAATGTAGCTCAGCTGGTAGAGCAGCTGATTTGTAATCAGCAGGTCGGGGGTTCGAATCCGTCCATTGGCTCCGTGATGCCGAAATGGGGAGATACCCAAGTGGCCAACGGGGGCAGACTGTAAATCTGTTGTCTCACGACTTCACAGGTTCGAATCCTGTTCTCCCCACCACTTCGCACGGAGCCTGCCGATGCCGCTTCCAGGCGTCGGCGAAATGGATGGGCAGAGCCGCCTTCATCACACGCGGGAGTAGCTCAGCTGGTAGAGCATCAGCCTTCCAAGCTGAATGTCGCGGGTTCGAATCTCGTCTCCCGCTCTAATCCAGAGAAGTCTTGGGAATGATGGCGGCGAAGGAATCCACCACAGGAAAGAAAGCACCAGCCTTTGTAGCTCAGGGGTAGAGCACTTCCTTGGTAAGGAAGAGGTCACGGGTTCAATTCCCGTCAAAGGCTCAAAGAGGATAGCAGGGCAACCGCGGCCGGTACAACAGAATTCAAGGACCGAACAGACACTACGAACAACACAACGACCGAAGACCATGGCAAAGGAGACTTTCAAGCGAGACAAGCCGCACGTCAACATCGGCACCATCGGCCACGTTGACCACGGCAAGACCACCCTCACCGCCGCCATCACCACCGTGCTGGCCGCCAAGGGCCTGAGCGAGGTGCGCAGCTTCGACAGCATCGATAACGCGCCGGAAGAGAAGGAGCGCGGCATCACCATCAACACCGCGCACGTGGAGTACCAGACGGCCAACCGTCACTACGCCCACGTGGACTGCCCCGGCCACGCCGACTATGTGAAGAACATGGTGACGGGCGCCGCGCAGATGGATGGCGCCATCCTGGTGGTGGCCGCCACAGACGGCCCCATGCCGCAGACCCGCGAGCACATCCTGCTCGGCCGTCAGGTGGGCGTGCCCAAGATCGTGGTGTTCATGAACAAGGTGGACATGGTGGATGACGCCGAACTCCTCGACCTGGTTGAGATGGAGATCCGCGAGTTGCTCACCTTCTACCAGTACGATGGCACCAACACCCCGGTGATCCGCGGCAGCGCGCTGGGCGCCCTCAACGGAGAGCCCAAGTGGGTGGATACCGTGATGGCCCTGATGGAAGCGGTGGACACATGGATCCCCGTTCCCCCGCGCGAGACCGAGAAGCCCTTCCTGATGAGTGTGGAGGACGTGTTCTCCATCACCGGCCGCGGCACCGTGGCCACCGGCCGCATCGAGACCGGCGTGGTGAAGACCGGCGAGGAGGTGGAGATCATCGGCATGCAGGAGCAGAGCATGAAGAGCACCTGCACCGGTGTGGAGATGTTCCGCAAGCTGCTTGATCGCGGCGAGGCGGGCGACAACGTCGGCATCCTGCTCCGCGGCATCGAGAAGGACCAGATCCGGCGCGGCATGGTCATCGCCAAGCCCGGCAGCATCACCCCGCACACCGAGTTCAAGGCCGAGATCTACGTGTTGAAGAAAGAAGAAGGCGGCCGCCACACCCCCTTCCACAACAAGTACCGCCCGCAGTTCTACTTCCGTACCACGGACGTGACCGGCGAGATCAACATGGAAGCCGGACGCGAGATGATCATGCCCGGTGACAACGTGACCATCACCGTGAAACTGATCGTTCCGATCGCCATGGACAAGGGCCTTCGATTCGCCATCCGTGAGGGTGGCCGCACCGTGGGCGCCGGCCAGGTGACCGAGATCATCAAGTAACGAGCCTAGCAGAAGGGGGCAGGGCCGTCCGCCGTATGGCGGACGGCCTTCGCCGCCGAAAACAGGACCATCATTAACCACACACGGGTGTAGCTCAATTGGTAGAGCGAAGGTCTCCAAAACCTTAGGCTGCGGGTTCGATTCCTGCCACCCGTGCCAAGCCACCCCGAAAACGACCGATGGCAAGCTTCAAAGCATACCTGAGCGAGAGCTACAATGAGCTCATGAACAAGGTGAGCTGGCCCACCTGGAAGGAGCTGCAAGGCAGCGCCATCGTGGTGCTCGTCTCGGCCTTGATCCTCTCGATGGTGATCTTCATCATGGATTACGTCTTCGGCGTTCAGAACATGGGCGCTGATGAGACCGGCTTCTGGAAGGGCGTGCTCGGCTTCATCTATAAATTCCTCGCATCCTAAGTGGCCATGGCAGAGGTGACGACGAAGAAGTGGTACGTGGTGCGCGCCATCTCCGGCAAGGAGAAGAAGGTGAAGGAGCTCATCGACCTGGAGGTATCACGCTCCAAGGGCATGAAGGACCGCATTGCGCAGGTGCTCATCCCCATGGAGAAGTTCTACCAGATCCGCGAAGGCAAGAAGGTGAGCAAGGAGCGCAACTTCTTCCCGGGCTACGTGCTCATGGAGGCCGACCTCACCGGCGAGATCGCCCACGGCATCAAGAACCTGCCCAACGTGATCGGCTTCCTCGGCGCGGAGAAAGGAGGCGACCCGCTGCCCCTGCGCCAGGCCGAGGTGAACCGCATTTTGGGCACCGTGGATGACCTGGCTGACGCGGAGGCCATCAGCGTGAACCCATACCACGTCGGTGAGGGCGTGAAGGTGATTGATGGACCCTTCAACGGGTTCAATGGCGTGATCGAGGAGATCAATGAGGAGAAGAAGAAGCTGAAGGTGATGGTGAAGATCTTCGGAAGGAAGACCCCGCTGGAACTGAGCTTCATGCAAGTGGAGAAGGAAATCTGACAATCAATCAGAAGGGCCGATCATGATCGGCCCCAACAACGAGCTAACCCGTCCGAGCCGACCGAGAGGAAGGCGTTAACCAGGACACAAACCAAGAACAATGGCAAAGGAGATCGCAGCGCTGATCAAGCTGCAAGTCAAAGGCGGAGGGGCCAACCCGTCGCCCCCCATCGGCCCCGCGCTCGGCGCCAAGGGTGTGAACATCATGGAGTTCTGCAAGCAGTTCAATGCGCGCACGCAGGACAAGGCCGGCAAGGTGCTTCCTGTGGTGATCACGGTCTTCGCCGACAAGTCGTTCGACTTCATCATCAAGACCCCGCCCGCTGCGGTGCAGATCATCGAGGCGGCCAAGATCCAAGGAGGCAGCGGCACGCCGCACGCCAAGAAGGTGGGCAGCATCAACTGGGAGCAGATCAAGGTGATCGCCCAGGATAAGATGCCCGACCTGAACTGCTTCACCATTGAGAGCGCCATGAGCATGGTGGCGGGCACCGCCCGCAGCATGGGTGTCACGGTAACCGGAAATAAACCCTTCTGATCCGCGACGCCATGAGCAACGAGACCAAGAAGCGCAAAGCGGCCCTGTCGAAGTTCGACACCGCCAAGATCTACAGCCTCCCGGAGGCCGCGCAGATCGTGAAGCAAGTGAGCACCACCAAGTTCGACGCCACCGTGGATATCGCGGTGCGCCTCGGGGTGGACCCCAAGAAAAGCACCGAGATGGTGCGTGGCACCGTGAGCCTGCCGCATGGCACCGGCCGCACGGTGAACGTGCTGGTGCTGGCCGACCCCGCCAAGTGCGAGGAAGCTTTGGCCGCTGGCGCGGACATGGCCGGACTCGACGACTATGTGGAGAAGATCAAGGGCGGATGGACCAGCGTTGACGTGATTATCTGCACCCCTGCGGTGATGGCCAAGGTGGGCGCCTTGGGCCGTGTGCTCGGCCCACGCGGCCTGATGCCCAACCCCAAGACCGGCACCGTGACCATGGACGTGGCCAAGGCCGTGAAGGAGGTGAAGGCGGGCAAGATCGACTTCAAGGTGGACAAGGCCGGCATCATCCACGCGGTGATCGGCAAGGCCAGCTTCGAGGCGAACAAGCTCAGCGAGAACGCCCACGAGCTTTTGCAGACCTTGGTGAAGCTGAAGCCGAGCACCGCCAAGGGCGCCTACATCAAGAGCATCACCGTGAGCAGCACCATGAGCCCGGGCGTGAAGGTGGATACACGAACCGTCCAAGTGGCCTAATCCCAGTACAGCTATGGCAACCCGCACACAGAAAGACGAGGTGATCACCGAGCTGGTCGGCGAGATCAAGGCCACCAACGTGCTCTACCTCACCGACGCCAGCGCCCTCACCGCAGAGGCCACCAGCAACCTGCGCCGCGCCTGCCACTCGCAAGGCATCCGCATGCGCGTGGTGAAGAACACGCTGCTGCAGAAAGCGATGGAGCGCATCGAGAACAAGGACTACAGCGCCCTGTTCCCCACACTGGCCGGACAGACCGCCGTGATGTTCGCCGACAAGGGCAACGCACCGGCCAAGCTGATCCAGGACTTCCGCAAGAAGCACCCCGCAGCCAAGGACGTGGTGCCCAAGCCCCAGCTCAAGAGCGCATGGATCGATGAGGCCGTCTTCATCGGAGACGACCAGATCGCGATGCTCGCCAATCTCAAGGGCAAGGAAGAGCTCATCGGCGAGATCATCGGCCTGCTCCAGAGCCCGATCAAGAACGTCATCGGCAGCCTGCAAGGCGGCGGTGGCCAGAAGATCGCCGGCCTGGTCAAGGCCCTCGAAGCACGAGCCCAAGCATAAGAGATTTGGTAAGGGCCGCGAATTCAGGCCCCGACCACGAACGCGTTACGCACAGTCCGCTTCCACGAACTAACCGCAACAACCCCCAAGACAATGGCAGACATCAAAGCACTTGGCGACCAGCTCGTCAACCTCACCGTGAAAGAGGTGAATGAATTGGCCACCTACCTCAAGGACGAATACAAGATCGAGCCGGCCGCTGCGGCCGTGGCCATGGCCGCTCCGGCCGGTGGCGGCGGTGGCGCTGCAGCCGCTGAAGAGAAGACCAGCTTCGACGTGATCCTCAAGGCCGGCGGCGCCAACAAGCTCGCCGTGGTGAAGCTCGTGAAGGAGCTCACCGGCCTCGGGCTCAAGGAAGCCAAGGACCTGGTGGACGGCGCTCCCAAGCCGCTGAAGGAAGGCGTTTCCAAGGCGGACGCCGAGAGCCTGAAGCAGCAACTCACGGAAGCCGGCGCCGAGGTTGAGGTCAAGTAAGATCCTCATCGCATCCGCATCACGGCGGCGCGGGAAGGCCCTGCACGGGGCCTTCCCCGCCGTGCCGTGAAGCGCGGCATACAGCGGCCTGCCCATCGGCAGGCCGAGCGCGCAGCGACCTGATCCCACGAGGCGCGCATCACGACACCGGAACTGGATCAAACGCATCGCAAGTCTTCCATCCCCCCGATTCCCCCACATGGCCCAGGCGAAGACCACCAAGAAAGGCAAGCGCATCGATTTCGGTTCCAGCAAGATCGGCATCGACTATCCCGATTTCCTCGAGATCCAGCTCAAGAGCTTCGAGGAGTTCTTCCAGATCGACACTCTCCCCGAGCACCGGGAGACCGAAGGCCTCTTCAAGGTCTTCAATGAGAACTTCCCGATCACCGACACGCGCAACCAGTTCGTGTTGGAGTTCCTCGACTATTTCATCGATCCGCCCCGCTACGCCATCGACGAGTGCATCGAGCGCGGCCTCACCTACAGCGTGCCGCTCAAGGCCAAGCTGAAGCTCTACTGCACCGATCCCGAGCACGAGGACTTCGAGACCATCGTGCAGGACGTGTACCTGGGCCAGATCCCCTACATGACCCCGCGCGGCAGCTTCGTGGTGAACGGAGCCGAGCGCGTGGTGGTCTCACAGCTTCACCGCAGCCCCGGCGTGTTCTTCGGCCAGAGCCGCCATGCCAACGGCACCAAGCTCTACAGTGCCCGCGTCATCCCCTTCAAGGGCAGCTGGATCGAGTTCGCTACCGACATCAACGGCGTCATGTACGCCTACATCGATCGCAAGAAGAAGCTCCCGGTCACCACGCTGCTGCGTGCCATCGGCTTCGAGAGCGACAAGCAGATCCTGGAGATCTTCGGCCTGGCCGATGAGATCAAGGTGACCAAGGCAGCCATCAAGGAGAGCGTGGGCCGCAAGCTGGCCGCCCGCGTGCTGAAGACCTGGGTGGAGGATTTCGTGGACGAGGACACCGGCGAGGTGGTGAGCATCGAGCGCAATGAGGTGATGATCGACCGCGAGACCGTGATCGAGGAGCACCATGTGGACCAGATCGTGGAGAGCGGCGCCAAGACCGTGATCCTGCACAAGGCCGGCATCAACGCCGCCGATTACGCGCTGATCTACAACACGCTGCAGAAGGACACCTCGAACTCCGAGAAGGAGGCCGTGGAGGTGATCTACCGCCAATTGCGCAATGCCGAGCCGCCCGATCTGGAAACGGCCCGCGGCGTGATCGACAAGCTCTTCTTCAGCGAGCAGCGCTACGACCTGGGCGAAGTGGGCCGCTACCGCATCAACAAGAAGCTGGGCCTGCAGAGCGAATTGAGCGTGCGCGTGCTCACCAAGGAGGACATCATCTTCATCATCAAGTACCTGATCGAGCTGGTGAACTCCAAGGCCGATGTGGACGACATCGACCACTTGAGCAACCGCCGCGTGCGCACCGTGGGCGAGCAGCTCCACGCCCAGTTCGGCGTGGGCCTGGCCCGCATGGCCCGCACCATCCGCGAGCGCATGAACGTGCGCGACAACGAGGTGTTCACGCCCACTGACCTGATCAACGCCAAGACCCTGAGCTCCGTGATCAATTCGTTCTTCGGAACGAACCAGCTGAGCCAGTTCATGGACCAGACCAACCCGCTCAGCGAGATCACCCACAAGCGCCGAATGAGCGCCCTCGGACCCGGTGGCCTCAGCCGCGAGCGCGCTGGCTTCGAGGTGCGCGACGTGCACTACACGCACTACGGCCGTCTCTGCACCATCGAGACGCCTGAAGGACCGAACATCGGCCTGATCAGCAGCCTCTGCGTGTACTCCAAGATCAACAGCCTCGGCTTCATCGAGACGCCCTACCGCCAGGTGAACGCCGGCAAGGTGGACGTGAGCGCCCCCGTGGTGTACCTGAGCGCTGAGGAGGAGGACAACAAGATGATTGCCCAGGCCAACGCCAAGGTGAGCGAGAAGGGCGAATTCGAGACCAGCCGTGTGAAGGCCCGCCTCATGGGCGACTTCCCCGTGGTGGAGCCCAAAGAGCTGCACCTCATGGACGTGGGCCCCAACCAGATCGCGTCCATCGCCGCATCGCTGATCCCCTTCCTTGAGCACAACGACGCCAACCGCGCGCTGATGGGCTCGAACATGATGCGCCAGGCCGTGCCGTTGCTGCGGCCGGAAGCGCCAACAGTGGGCACCGGCCTCGAGGAACTCGTGGCCCGCGACAGCCGCGTGCTCATCACCGCAGAAGGCGAGGGCACTGTGAAGTACGTGGACAGCGACAAGATCATCGTGGATTACCGCCGCAGCGAGGACGAGCGCATCGTGAGCTTCGACGGCGACGAGAAGGAGTACTCCCTCACCAAGTTCCGCAAGACCAACCAGAGCACCTGCATGAACCTGCGCCCCACCGTGCGCAAGGGCGAGAAGGTGAGCCTGGGGCAGCCCCTCTGCGAAGGCTACGGCACCCAGGATGGCGAACTGGCCATCGGCCGCAACCTCCAAGTGGCCTTCATGCCGTGGAAGGGCTACAACTTCGAGGACGCCATCGTGATCAGTGAGCGCGTGGCCTCCGAGGACATCTTCACCTCCATCCACATCGATGAGTACAACATGGAGGTGCGCGATACCAAGCGCGGCTTGGAGGAGCTCACCAGCGATATCCCCAACGTCTCCGAAGAGGCCACCAAGGACCTCGACGAGAACGGACTGATCCGCATCGGCGCCGAGATCAAGGAGGGCGACATCCTCATCGGCAAGATCACGCCCAAGGGCGAGACCGACCCCAGCCCCGAGGAGAAGCTGCTGCGCGCCATCTTCGGCGACAAGGCCGGCGACGTGAAGGACGCCAGCATGAAGGCCCCTCCAGGCGCCAAGGGCATCGTGATCGACAAGAAGCTCTTCAGCCGCGCCGTGAAGGACAAGAAGGCCAAGGGCAACGAGAAAGGAATCCTGGAACAATTGGACAAGGACCAGGACAAGGAGCTCGGCAATCTGAAGAACGGCCTGGTCGAGAAGCTCATGCAACTTGTGGGCGGCGAGAGCACCAACGGCGTCTTCAACAAGTACA
>CAZFBP010000095.1:0-10693 GCA_964517255.1 uncultured Chryseobacterium sp. | reverse complement strand
AGCAGGTTCAGCTCCTTGAGCGTGAGGCCTGGCGCGGCCCCGAGCAGCTTGCGGCTCTCGATGATCTCCTTCATGCGTGGCGCTTGCGGCGGGTAAGCTCCGCGAAAGCGGCCGCGAAGGTCGGGAAATGGGAGGAAATACGGTTGGGTTGATAAAGGTTGGGGGTTGGGGGTCGGCCGCAGCGCTACCGACGAGCTAAGCCCCCAGCCCCGCCGCACGCCCAGCGAGCCACCCGGTGCTCCACGCCGCTTGGAAATTGAAGCCGCCGGTGATGCCGTCGATGTCAAGCACCTCGCCGGCGAAGTGCAGGCCCGGTTGCACGGTGCTCTGCATGGTGAGTGGATTGATCTGCGCGAGTGAGATCCCGCCCGCCGTCACGAACTCTTCCTTGAAAGTGGTCTTGCCCTGCGCCTCGTACTTGTCGTTGGTGAGCACATCGAGCAAGCGCGATAGAAGACGCGGCCCCAGCTCGCTCAAGGGCTTATCGGGCGACAGGCCCGCGCGTTCAAGGAGATAGGTCCACAGTCGCGCGGGCAATCCGAAGCTCGCGGCATTGGCGAGCTGCCGCCTGGGATGTGCTGCAGCCTCAGCATGCAATTGCTCGCGTGCGGCCTGCTCATTCACGTTGCCGAGCCAGTGCACGCGTACAGTGTACAGGTAGCCGCGTTCGTGCAACGCGCGCGCGCCGAAAGCGCTGAGGCGAAGCACCGCCGGTCCGCTGAAGCCCCAATGGGTGATGAGCAGCGCGCCGGAGCTCTCGAGCTTGCTGCCCTCGATGCGCAGGCGCACCTCCGGCGCCACTATGCCCATGAGTTCGCGGATGTGCTCGTTGGGCAGGTTGAAGGTGAAGAGCGATGGCACGGGCGACACCACCTCATGCCCCAAGGCCCGAAGCCAAGCAAAGCCTTCGGCCTTCGGCGAGCCACCGGTGGCCACCACGACACTGTCAATGTGCAAGAGTCCCTGCGGCGCGGAGAGATGCCAGGCCTCATCAACGCGCTCCAGACGCGAGACCGGGCTGTTCATGCGGATGCGCACGCCCAGATCCTCCGCAGCGCCCTGCAACGCATCGATCACGGTCCGCGAATCATCGGTGATGGGGAACATGCGGCCGTCGGCTTCCGTCTTCAGCGGCACACCTTGCCGCTCGAACCAGTGCACCGTTTCAGGCTGTCCCCATTGCGCGAACGCCTTGCGCAGGAAGGCCTCGCCGCGCGGGTAGCAGCGCGCCAGCCTGCGCGGCTCGGGGCTGGCGTGCGTCACATTGCAGCGTCCGCCGCCGCTGATGCGGACTTTGGCCAGCACCTTGTCGCTCTTCTCGAACAACAGTACTTCAGCCTCGGGCCGATGCGTCTTGGCGCTGATCGCCGCCATGAAGCCGGCCGCGCCGCCGCCGATCACTGCGATGCTGAATGGCATGGTTGGCGAAGTTGAGGGTTGCAGGTTGGGGGTTGGTGCCAACCCTCAACAACATCCAACCCTCAACCTGCCATCACTTCACCCCCACCACACCCCATACCCCTTCCGCCGCAACTCCAGCGCCAAGCCCTTCTCCACTTCCAAGGCTTCCGCGCGGCTCAGCGGACCGATGTCCTGGTACAGGCTGGGGCGCAGGTAGCGGCCATACTTGCGCACGATGGCGCTGCTGAGATTGTGGCCGTTCTTGCTTCGCGCGCCGCTCTTGTGCTGGGCGAAACGCTCCTGCGGCGTCTTGCTGGTCTGCCCCACGTAGAGGCACTCGAGCGCGCCGTTGTACTGCGGGTTCGCCTCGCGGAACCTGCGGTCCTCGGTGAACACCTTGCGTGCGAGCTCGATCACGTACACGGTATGCGCGGTGGGCATCGATCGCGAAGGAAGCGAGGCGGTCGATGCGATGCCCCGTTTGAGCGAATCCAATGGGCTTGGCCTTCCCCGGCTCGGGCTGACTTTCGTTCTTGCGCCCGCCACTCGAATGCTTGAATCTTGCCGCGCTGCGGCAACCGCACGGCACACCTCCTTGGCCATGAACATGAACCATCGTTGCACACTCCTGCTCTCCACCGCATTCCTCTTCTCCTGCGCCGTCAGCGCTCAAGGCGTCGCCTACTGGAACGACATCACGGCCGACCAGGCCGCACAAGTGCGCGGAGAACGGCGCATCACGCCCCAGAGAGCGCGCTCGCTCGCCCTCGATGTGACAGGCCTGCGCGCCATGCTCGCGCAGGTGCCGGTGGGCGAGCTGTCAGAGGTGGCGGCCTCCGCGCACATCATCGAGCTGCCCCTTCCCGAGGGCGGCATGGCGGCTTTCCGCCTGCTGGAGGTGCCGGTGATGCACCCCGAGCTGCAGGCCCGTTATCCCATGATCCGCACCTACACCGGCGTGGGACTCGAGGACGGCGCGCTGCTGAAGATGGACCTGACCCCGCATGGCTTCCATGCCATGGTGCTGGCGCCTGGCGGCGACGACTGGTTCATCGACCCGCTGGCCTTCGGCGACGACGCGCACTGCCAGAGCTACCTGAAGCGCCACTTCCGCAAGACCCTGCCCGAGGGCTTCCACGCGTGCCATTACGATGCGGTGAACGACATCGACGCGGCGCAGAAACAGACCCGCGCCTGGATCGCCGAGATGGGCGCCGACCGCGTGGGCGATTGCCAGCTGCGGCGCTACGACCTGGCCCTGGCCGCCACGGGCGAGTACTCGAACTTCCATGGCAGCACCACGCTCAACAACAACAAGAGCTTCGCCGCAGCGGCGCAGGTCACCAGCCTGAACCGGGTGAATGGCATCTATGAGCGCGATGCCACGCTCACCATGCTGCTGGTGGCCAACAACGACAACCTCATCTACCTCAACGGCTCCACCGACCCCTACACCAACGGCAACGGCGGCACCATGCTCGGAGAGAACATCACCACCTGCAACAGCGTGATCGGCTCGGCCAACTACGACATCGGCCATGTGTTCAGCACCGGCGGTGGCGGCGTGGCCTACCTCAACAGTCCCTGCACCAGCAACAAGGCGGGCGGCGTAACCGGTTCCGGCGCGCCTGTGGGCGACCCCTTCGACATCGATTACGTGGCACATGAGATGGGCCACCAGTACGGCGGCAATCACAGCCAGAACAACAACTGCAACCGCGCCGCCAGCGCCGCCGTGGAGGTGGGCAGCGGCATCACCATCATGGGCTACGCCGGCATCTGCGCGCCCGATGTGGCCAGCAACAGCATCGCCATGTTCGGCGGCTACAGCATGCAGGAGATCGCCGCCAACATCACCACCGGCGCCAGCAGCGGATGCCCCACCGTCACCGCGCTCGCCAACGCGCAGCCCACCGCGAACGCCGGCGCCGATCGCGTGATCCCGCGCTCCACGCCATTCATCCTCACGGGCAGCGCCACCGACGCCAATCCTGGCAACGTGCTCAGCTACAGCTGGGAGCAAATGGACAATGCCGTGGCCACGCAACCGCCCACGGCCACCAACACGGGCGGACCGGCCTGGGTGCCCTTGTTGCCGCAAGCCACGCCTTTGCGCTACATGCCCAACCTGCCTGCGGTGATCGCCAATACCACGCCCACTTGGGAAGTGCTGAGCAGCGTGGCGCGCACCTACAATTTCCGCTTCACCGTGCGCGACAATGCCGTGGGCGGTGGCTGCGCGAAGCAGGACAACATGGTGGTGACCGTGAACGGAACAGCCGGACCCTTCCTGGTGACCGCGCCCAACACCGCCGTGAGCTGGACCGCGCTCACCTCAGAGACGGTGACCTGGGATGTGGCCGGCACCACCGCAGCGCCGGTGAGCTGCGCGAACGTTGACATCCTGCTGAGCACCGATGGCGGCCTCACCTATTCCACTGTGCTGGCCACCGCCACGCCCAACGATGGAAGCGAGAGCATCACCGTGCCCAACGTGTCCACCACCACCGCGCGCGTCATGGTGCGCGCCAGTGCCAACATCTTCTACGACATCAGCAACACCGATTTCACCATCACCGTGCCTTCCACGCCCGACTACTCGTTGAGCGTGACGAGCTCAACGGCCAACGCGTGCCAGCCCGGCAACGCCACCTATGCCGTGCAAGTGGGCAGCATCCTCGGGTACAGCGGCGCGGTGACCTTGGGCACGAGCGGGCTCACCGCCGACCTCAGCGCATCATTCAGCCCCAACCCCGTGACGCCGGGCGGAAGCAGCACGCTCACCATCAGCGGCACGGGCAACGTGGCGGCCGGCAGCTACAACTTCACGCTCACCGCCACCAGCGCCAGCGGCGACAAGAACCTGCCGCTCACCTTGGTGGTGCTCGCTCCGGCAGGAACGATCACCTTGCTCTCGCCGGCCAATGGCGCCACCGGCGTGGGCGGCGGCACGCCATTGACCTGGAGCGCCGATCCTGCGGCGACCGCGTATGCCATCCAGATCGCCACCGATGCGGGCATGACCAACATCGTGGAGACCGGCAACGGCTTGGCATCGACCAGCTATAACACGGCCATCGCCACGCAGCCGCTCACCACCTACTACTGGCGCGTGCAATCGAGCAACGCCTGCGGCTTCGGCACGCCCTCGGCCATCTGGTCCTACACCACCAGCGATTGCCAGCCGGTGACCATCCGCATCGTGCTTGACCGCTACGGCTCCGAGACGACCTGGCGACTGGAGAACGCCATCGCGACGGTGCTGGCGAGCGGCGGGCCCTACACCAACCAAGCCGCGAACGGGCAGTACCCGCAAGCTGATGTGAACCTCTGCCTGCCCGTGGGCTGCTACACGCTGATCGTGAACGACAGCTACGGCGATGGCCTGTGCTGCAGCTATGGCAGCGGCTACATCGCGGTGCTCGACGCGAGCGGAGCGCCTCTGGCCTCGGCGTCCAGCTTCACCACCACGGTGTCGGCCAACTTCTGCCTCGGCACCGCCTGCATCAGCACGCTGCCTTTCAGCGAGAGCTTCACCAGCGGGCTGGGCTCGTGGACGCAAGGCATCACCGATTACTTCAACTGGACCCTGCAGAGCGGCAGCACGCCCACGGGCAGCACCGGCCCGGACAGCGATCACACCACGGGCACGGGCAATTACCTCTTCACCGAATCAAGCAGTCCCAACAACCCCGCGCGCACCGCCGAGCTCTTCAGCCCCTGCATCGACCTGGAGCCGTACGGCAGCGCCGAGCTCTCGTTCTGGTACCACCTCTACGGCGCCGCCATGGGCACCTTGCACATCGATGTGTGGAATGGCAGCAGCTGGCTGCCCTCCGCCTGGAGCCTCACCGGCAACCAGGGCAATAGCTGGCAGCAGGGCACGCTCTCGCTCACGCCATGGGTCGGCGGCACCATCCGCATCCGCTTCCGCGGCGTTACCGGAACCGGCAGCACGAGTGACATGGCCATCGACGACATCCAGATCACGGGCACCAACGAAGTGGTGGTGGCCCCGCGCGTGGCCCTCGAAGGCGCTTACGATGCGAGCACCGGACTGATGCACGATGCGCTGCGCGTGCTGCCCTCCTTCCCGCTCACGGAGCCTTTCAGCGCCATGGGCTATGCGCACGTGGGCGGGGGCGGTGAGAGCGTGGCGGCGCCCGTGCTCACGGTGGCCGGCAGCGACGCCATCGTTGATTGGGCCGTGGTGGAACTGCGCAGCCCCAGCAACCCCGTCACCGTGCTGGCCACGCGCAGCGCGCTGGTGCAGCGCGATGGCGATGTGGTGGCCACCGATGGCGTGAGCGCGCTGAGCTTCGGCGTGGCGCCGGGCAATTACCACGTGGCCATCCGCCACCGCAACCACTTGGGCGCGATGACGGCCGCTACCGTTGCGCTCAGCTCTTCGTCCACTGCGGTCGATTTCCGCGCGGCCGACCTTGCCACCTACGGCACGGAGGCGCGCAAGGCCATCCCGGGCACCTTCCCCGTGCAGGCGCTCTGGGCAGGCGATGTGAGCTTCAACGGCGAACTGATGTACGTGGGCGATGGCAACGACCGCGACCCCATCCTGGTGCGCATCGGCGGTCTGGTGCCCACCAACACGGTGAGCGGGTACTACATGGAGGATGTGAACCTGGATGGCAACGTGCTTTACGTGGGCAATCTCAACGACCGCGATCCCATCCTGGTGAACATCGGCGGCAGCGTGCCCACCAGTACACGCGTGCAGCAGCTGCCCTAAGCCGCTCATCACCGACTCCTGCCTGCGATGCCCCGTCCTTCGCCAGGGCGAACTGACGAGGATCAGCGCATCAGGCGCGCTCTATCAGGCAGTGCCGCGCGGAGCGTCGCTTCTTTCGTGTGCGATAACCACCTCGCGCATGAAGACCATCCTCGTCCCCACCGATTTCAGCGCCCCAGCCGGCAAGGCCATGGAACTGGCCGAGCGATTGGCGAAGCAGAGCGGCGCCGCCATGCACCTGCTGCACGCCGTTGATGTGCCCAGCACCTGGCGCGACGGCCGCTTCAGCACAGCGGTGCTGGCCACCAGGAATACCAAGGCGCAGCACGAGTTGTACCCCGAAGCGCGCGAACGCGTGGGCGCGGCGCGTCAGCAGCTGGAGTCTCAGACGATGCGCCTTACGAAGAAGGGCATCAAGGCCACCTACACCCTTGCGGCCAACGCGGCGTGGAAGGAAGTGGTGGATGCCACGAGCAGGCTCAACGCCGATTTGGTGGTGATGGGCACGCATGGCGCGGGGGCCTTGGAAGAGGCTTTCCTGGGCAGCCACGCGCAGCGCGTGATCCGCATGGCGCGCGTGCCGGTGCTCTCGCTGAAGCACACCGCAGGCCCGCGCTTGGAGCGGGTGGTGGTGCTGGCCGATCCGGGCGAGAAGGGCATCGAGAAGGTGCTGAACCGGCTGATGAAGGTGATCGATGTCCCGCGCGTCCGCTTCCACCTGCTGTGGGTGAACACACCGGCGCGCTTCATCGACACCTACACCGCGGAGAACCAGCTCGCGAAGCTGGCCGCACGGCTCGATGGGGTGACGAGCACGGCCATCATCGACCACTACTCCGTGGCCGAAGGCGCCATCGAGTTCGCGCTGCACAACAACATGGACGCCATCGCGGTGGCCACGCACGGCCGCAGCGGCGCCAGCGCCTTCCTCAACCCGAGCATCGCCGAGGCGCTGGCCAACCAGAGCCCGCTGCCCACGCTCTCGCTACGACTGGGGTGAGCACGCCTGTAAGCTCCCCAAAGATCAGGTGCCCGGGAAGTATTCTTAGCCCGCGCAGGTTCTTCCCTGATCTCGGCCTACTGACAGCTCACGCAGCGGTCTGTCGTGCTCACGGGGCTGTCACGAAGCCGACGCAGGGTGTTCGGTAGCGTGACCCATTGACAATACCTCCACATGAGATCATGGTGCGACCCACACTTGACCTCGTTGCCCTCCACATGAGGCCTTCGCCACGGGACCTGCACCCGGTCCGCTACTGCACCACGATCCTCTCGCGCAGGATCCTCCCCTTGCGCTCCAGCAAGACCACGTACGTGCCACGCGCCCATCCGCTCGCATCGATCGTTTGCTGATCGGCGCGCATAGTCTGCGCCAGCACCGCGCGGCCGGTCATGTCCGTCACGCGCAACAGATCGTTCGCTCGGCCGCTCAGGCGCACCTGGTCGCTGGCCGGGTTGGGCACCACGATGATCGAGCGCAGTCCTTCATCGGATTCCGGAATCCCCACACCGATGCCCGTATGGTAGCGCAGCACCATGAAATCGTTGGCATTCGGAGCGCCCTGGCCCGAGAAGCCGACCAGCACCGCCTTGCCATCCGCATCGAGCGCCAGGTCATTGCCGTACGCATTCTGCCCGAAGCTGGTGGTGACCACGCCGTCGTCATCGAATCCCGTGTCGGCTGTGCCATCCGGGTTCACCACCGCCACCAGGAAGTTGGTGGCCCAGGTACCGCCGATCACGATACGGCCATCGGGAGCCAGCACCATGTTGCCCGGGAAGTTCAGGCCGGGATGCGGCGATTGGTAGATGCCATCGCCGGCGAAGCTGGTGTCCAATGTGCCATCGGTATTGTAGCGCGCCACCACGATGAAGACCATGGGCAGGAAGGTGGTGACGCCCCCTACGAGGATCTTGCCATCGGCCGGTTGGCGGAGCACAGTGTACGCCGCGTCATGATCGGTGGAGAGCTGCTGGATCACGATGCCATCGCCACCGAGACTGGGGTCGAGCGAGCCGTCCGCCGCCAGCCGCACGAGGACCATGCCCGCATCGGTGCCCACACCGCAGTAACCTGCGATGAGGATGCCGCCGCCGGGTTCCAGGGCGATGTTGCTGGCGGCGTCATCGTCCGGCGTGATGTCGATCATGGCGAAGCCATCGACATCGAAGCTCGGGTCCGGTTCGCCATCCGGCGTGTAACGTGCAACGAGGAATTTTTCGTCGGCCGTGCCGCCGAGCTGAACACCGCCCGCGATGATGTAGCCGTCGTCGCGGATGGCCACGCACAACAAACGCCCGCCGTTGGTGGTGGTGGTTACCTGGAAGCCATTCGTCCCGAAACCGGTGTCCAGCGAGCCATCGGGGTTGTAGCGCGCCACCGCGAGCCGGTAGCCCGGTCCGTTCGCCCAGGTGCTGCCCACCACCACGATCTGGCCGTTCGGTTGCAGCGCTACGGCCATGGCATCGTCATCGCCGGTGCCGAGCGTGGTGACCACCAAGCCACCGCTCCCGAACGATGCGTCGAGGGTGCCGTCGGGCATGAAGCGCGCAAGGGCCCAGCTCTTCTGCGTGTCCTGTTGCGTGCTGCCCACCACCACGATCCGACCATTCGGTTGGATCGCCATGCCCATGGCTGCATCGCTGCCGATGGGCGCGAAGTGCGCCGTGGCGATGCCATCGCCGGAGAACGACAGGTCGAGGTCGCCGGGCTGTTGCGCGGTTGCAATGGAGCCCGTCAGTAGAGCGAAGAAGAGAACGGTGCGCCGATCATTCATGGCTCGAAGGGTTTGGGGAAGCACGATCGAAAGTAGGCGCTTGACCGGAAAGCGCGCGCAACACGTTGAACCAGTCGCGGCGGCTCGCGCGCACTTCTGCCGTGATGCTTCGTGCGTTGCCCGTCACCTCACGAGCACCTACCCCGACACAGGGTGTCCAGACTAGCGCAACGGTCACGAGAAGCGGACCCTGCTTCAGCCCCAATTACTTCCTCATTGCCTTCAGATGAGCCACCACCTCACGCTCAATCTGCTCCATGGTCTCGGTGCGCTCCTGGCATCTGAGCGCCCACTTACGACCGGGGTGCAGGGTATCCCAACGTGGCCGCAGTCCAGCATAGCGCCCCTTCCCGGGATCATGGTTGCCGAAGCCATCGATGAGATTGTTCCAGAGCGGACTGAAGCGCGCGATCACGAGCGCTTCGCCCAAGGGTATCCAGATGTCATCGACTACCAAGTAGCGACAGGAGAAATCCTCGATTCGAAGATTGCTTGCCACTGAGATGCTATCAGCGTGCTCCTTCAGCCGCTTGTACAGGACCTCACCGGGTTCATCGTTCAAGCCCACGTCGCCCTTTCGTGCACCTGCAGGCACCGCCTTGCCCACATAGATGGGTATCTCGTTCTCACCCTTCATCGATCGGATACTCGCGTAAGCCGCGTACCGCCCGTGGTAGTAAAGCGCATAAACACCGGCCCCGTGGAAACGCGACAACCCGCCCAGGGGCTGGAGTTCCTGTCCCAGCATCGCACCAGCAACGCTAGCACCGAGATTGGCCTTATCAAGCGGATTGTACGTGTGTATCTTCTTCATCAAGCTCTTCGGAGAGGTCGCGCCTTCAGGCGCGACTCACTCGCCGAAAGTAACTGCAATGCAACAGATGCCCCAACCACATTGGCCAAGCGGACGGGCACGGCATTTCCCAGTTGCCGCATGGTCTCGGTCCAAGAGCCATGGAAGAGATAGCCATCGGGGAAGGTCTGCAGCCGGGCGCTTTCGCGCACGGTGAAGTAGCGGTAAGTACCATCGCCGAAGTCGATCATGTTCTCGCCACCAGGTACGCCATGGTCACCGGCCTTAAGGGTCTTTGCAGGCAAGTCCAGTTGGCTGCCGGTATGCCCTGGGTATGGTTTCGCACCGGGCTGGAAGTTGTGATTGAGCACCGTTCGCGCTGAACGACTCTTCGGGTCCGGCAGGTCACCGATGGCATCGCGTACCGTTAGCCACGGTTTGAGCTCAGCTTCCTTGGCATCGACACGACGTTCGGCTTCCATACTATGTAGGGCGAGATGCCGCTCCCGTGCGGCACGCTTCACGTCGTGCGTTTGCCAGTACTTTCCTGTGTCGAACTGGGATCGCAACAAGGCCGCATAGGAATGAGTGGCTTCAGGAAAGGACCAACGCTCACCGCTATCGGAGCGGTAACCCACAATGAACACGCGCTCACGCTGCTGTGGTATGCCATAGTCAGCGGCGTTCAGCACACGGGCCACCACATTGTACTGCAAACCGCTCCGGCTGCCGCTGGTGCGCTGTTGCTCCAATCGCGCCAAGTGCTCCAGCCAACTCTCCTTCGGCTTAATGCCAATTTCAGGGAAGGACAACTGAAGTTGGATGTATTGAAAGTAGTTCGCGAAGGATGGGCGCGTGATGCCCTTCACATTCTCGAAGATGAAGGCCTTGGGCCGCAGCATACGCACGGCCTTCACGGCCGTCGGGAACATGTCGCGGGAATCGTCATAGCCCCGGTGCTTTCCCCCAAGCGAG
>CAZFBP010000094.1:2988-10694 GCA_964517255.1 uncultured Chryseobacterium sp. | reverse complement strand
GTCGAGCACCACGATGAGCTGCTCGTTGCCCACGGCGATCCGGTAGAAATCGAGCGGCAGCGCGGACGCTTCGATCACGCCCTTGCCGTCCGCGTCGAGCTTCACCGAATCCACATGGTAAGGCAGGCCATTCCGGAATTGGTCGAAGTAGGCGGTCTGGCTCCCGGCCCCTTCAATGCGGAGTGAAATGGCGCGCTTGCCCGGGCCGAGCCCGCCACCGCAGGCGGCCAGCATGAGCGTGAGAATTGAAAAGGAGAGGTGTCGCATCGTTCAAGCGTTTTCCTGTTCAAGCAGCTGGCGCACCACTTCATTGGCGCGTTTGGGGTCGGCTTTGCCTTTGGTGCCCTTCATCACTTCGCCCATGAAGAGGCCGAGCAGTCCTTTCTGACCGCTGCGATAGGCGCTCACCTTGTCGGGGTACCTCGCCATCACTTCGCGCATGAGGTTCTCGATCACATCCGCCTTCGTGTCCTGCACCAAGTCATGTTTCACGGCGAGTTCTTCCGCATCGCTTCCGGCATCTTCCAGCATCAGTGGGAAGAGCTTCTGACTCGCGATGGTGTGGCTCACCTTGCCGCTGTCAATCAGCGTGATCAATCCTGCGAGCCGCTCGGCGCTGATCGGGAACCGGCCGATCTCGAGGCCGCGCTCATTCACCCAGCTGCGCACATCGCCCATGACCCAATTGGCGGCGCCCTTGTAGTTGGTGGTGCGCGCGATCAACGCTTCGTAGTACAGCGCGGTGCCTTTGTCGTCCGTGAGGATTGCCGCATCATAATCGCTCAAGCCGAACCGTTGCGTGTACTTCTCACGCAACTCGCGCGGCAGCGGCGGCATCTCTTTACGGATGGCCTCCTTCATGGCCTCGCTCACGGTGATGGGCTGCAGGTCCGGTTCAGGGAAATAGCGGTAGTCGTGCGCCTGCTCTTTGCTGCGCATGCCGATGGTGATGCCCTTGCCCGCATCGAAGGTCCGCGTCTCCATGTGGATCACGCCTCCCGCGTCAAGCATCTCGCTTTGGCGCTGCGCCTCGAATTCAATGGCGCGCATCACATTGCGGAAGCTGTTCATGTTCTTCACCTCGCAGCGCGTGCCGAATTCCTTCGCGCCGATGGGACGCAGACTGATGTTGGCATCGCAGCGCAAACTGCCCTCTTCCATGTTGCCGTCGCAGATGTCGAGGTAGCGCACAAGGCGGCGGATCTCCACCAGATAGTCGTAGGCCTCTTGACCGCTGCGGATATCGGGCTCGCTCACGATCTCGATAAGAGGAACGCCGGCGCGGTTCAGATCGACCAGCGTATTGAAGGGATCCACATCGTGGATGCTCTTGCCGGCGTCCTCTTCCATGTGGATGCGGGTGATGCCGATGCGAATGGAATCGCCTAACGGGCCGGCAGAATAATCACTCGCCCGTTGATCGCCATGATTTGGTATCAGTATGAAGCCATTCGTGCAGATCGGCGTATGGTCCTGCGTGATCTGGTAGCCCTTGGGCAGGTCGGGGTAGAAGTAGTTCTTGCGCGCGTAGTGCATCCACGGCGCAATGGCGCAGTTGGTGGCCAGTCCCATGCGCACGGCCAGTTCCACCACCTTTTTGTTGGCTACGGGCAGGGTGCCCGGGTGGCCTAGCGTCACCACGCTCACGTTGGTGTTCGGGTGGTCGCCATAAGCATTGGGGTCGCTGCTGTAGGCCTTGCTGGCTGTGATCAGCTGCGCGTGAACCTCCAGGCCCACCACCAATTCGTACTTCTCGCTCCAGTGGGGCGTGCCGGTGACTGCTTCCTTCTTCGAGTTCATCTCAGCAACTTGCGATCAACTCCCTCATGATGCGCGTGAGCTTGGGCTCTGCCTTCTCCGCAACCTGCTGCACCATCTCGTGCGTGGTTTTCTCGATACGGCCCTTCACGCCCATGTCGGTGATCACGCTCATGGCGAAGCACGGAATGCCCATTTGCCGCGCGGCGATCACTTCGGGCACGGTGCTCATGCCCACGGCATCGCCGCCGATCACGCGCACGTAGTTGTATTCGGCAGGCGTCTCCAGCGTTGGCCCCGTGAGCCCCACGTAGCAGCCTTCCTGCACCGGGATCGAGGCCTTGGCCGCGATGTCCTTCGCCTTCGCGATCAACGCATGATCATAGGGCTCGCTCATATCCGGGAAGCGCGGACCGAGCTCATCGATGTTCTTGCCGATGAGCGGATTCGGGAAAAGGCAGATGTGATCGTTCAGTATCATCAGGTCGCCTACTACGTAGGTCGGATTCACCCCGCCGCAAGCATTGCTCACGAAGAGGCGCTGGATGCCGAGGAGCTTGAACACGCGCACCGGCAACACCACTTCATCCATGGTCCAGCCCTCGTAGTAATGGAAGCGGCCCTGCATGGCCACCACGGGCTTGCCACCGAGCGTGCCGAATAGCAATCGCCCCGGATGCCCTTGCACCGTGCTCACGGGGAACTCGGGAATGTCGCCATAGGGAATGACGTGCTTCACTTCGATCTCCTTGCCCAAACCGCTGAGGCCGGTGCCGAGGATGATGCCGGTCTCGGGCACGAATCCGCCGGTGGCCTTCTTCAGGTGCTCAGCGATGCGCTTAATGCGGTCCAGCATGGCGGCGGATGAGTTCTGCGAATCGTTCCGGTTCATTCAAGATGACGGCCCGTATGCCGATGGTCGCCAGCGGAAGGGCTTCGAGCGGAGTGCCTTTCAGCGAACCCAATCGTGCGGCGTCCTTCTCCGTGGTGACGAGCGTTTTCGGGCCGGGCGCGAAAGTAGCGTAGCGCTTCGCGATGCGCTCCAGGTCGGTGCGCGTGAAGGCATGGTGGTCGGGGAAGGCGATGTGCACCACTGCGGTCTGTTGCTGGATGTGATCGATGAGCGGTTGCGGGTTCGCGATGCCGGTGAAAAGGAGGCAGTGGGCAGTAGGCAGTTGGCAGTCTTCTTCGGTGGACACTTGTTGCATGGCCAACGGCCCTCGGCCAACAGCCAACTGCCTACTGCTTGCTTCCAACTTGAGCCCTTCATACTCGATCCCCGCGAAGAACAACTCCTGCGCATCGCTCAATCGCAAGCGCTCACGCCACGGTTTCTGCGCTTCTGGTGAAGGCAAGGCCGGGCACTTCGTCACCACCACAATCTGGGCGGCTTTCCGACGCGAAGGCAGATCGCGCAGTCGGCCTGCGGGAAGCAGCGCATCATTGCACCAAGGTCGCTGCCACGTAGTGAGCAGGATGTTGAGGCCCGCATCCAAGCGGCGGTGCTGCAAGGCATCATCGAGCACCACGGCCTTCACCTCGGGCACTTCGCGTTGAATCCGCTCAATGGCCCCTACCCTATCCGCACCGACGAATACGCGCGCCTCGGGGAATTTGCGCTTCACCTGCAAGGGCTCATCGCCGCTTCGGGCCGCGGTATCGGTGGCTTGCACTTCGTGGATGTCTGATCCTGTGCGGCCATAGCCACGGCTCAAGGTGGCCAGCGGCTTGGCGTCGTGCAACGTGCGCAACACCAATTCCAGCATGGGTGTCTTGCCCGTGCCACCCAAGGCGAGGTTGCCTATGGCGATGGCTGGCACGGTGGGGCGAATCGACTTCAGCACCCCGACATCAAACAACAGGTGGCGAACGCTCAGCACCGCAGTCCACGCCCACGCCAGGGGTGCCAGGAGGATGCGTCGAACGACCATGGTTACTTTGCCGGTGAACCGCGCCGAAAGCGCGAAGCGTCAAAGATGAAGATCAAGCACCTCATTGCCCCGCTCGAAGCCTGGGCACCGCGCTCACTCCAAGAAGACTTCGATAACAGCGGCCTCCAAGTGGGCGATCTGGAGGCTGAGGTGAACAACGCCTTGGTCTGCCTCGACTGCACCGAAGCGGTTGTGGAGGAAGCTGCGACCAAGGGCTGTGGCATCATCATCAGTCACCACCCGGTCATCTTCCGCGGCTTGAAAAGCCTGGCTGGCAAGAGCTACGTGGAGCGCACCATCCTCGCAGCCATCAAGCATGGCATCGCCCTCTACGCCATCCACACCAACCTGGACAATGTGCTCGACGGCGTGAACGGAGAGATTGCTGCGCGCCTCGGATTGAAGCCGCTCGGCGCCTTGGCCCCGAAAGTCGGCCAGTTGCGCAAGCTGGTGGTCTTCGTGCCGCACAGCCAGGCGAATCAGGTGCGCAACGTCCTCTTCGCGGCCGGCGCAGGCCATATCGGCAACTACGATGAGTGCAGCTTCAACCTCGAGGGCACCGGCACCTTCCGAGGCAACGCGGACAGCAACCCGCATGTGGGCCAGCGCGGGGAACGGCACCACGAAGCCGAGACTCGGATCGAGGTCGTTTACCCGGTACACCGCGAGTCGGCCATTCTCCAGGCCATGATTGCTGCTCACCCATACGAGGAAGTGGCCTACGACCTCTACCCCTTGGCCAATGCACACCAAGGCATCGGCAGCGGATTGGTGGGCGAGTGGGGTTCGCCAATCACGGAAGCCGAGTTCCTCACGAAACTGAAAAAGGTCTTTGGCCTTCAGGTCATTAGGCACACCAGGGCCTTGGGGAGGCCCGTCCGGAAGGTGGCGCTGTGCGGCGGTTCGGGTGCTTTCCTGATCCGGGCTGCCATTTCTTCTGGGGCCGATGCCTACATCACCGGCGATGTGAAATACCACGACTACTTCGATGCCGATGGCAAGCTGCTCCTAGCCGACATCGGGCACTATGGCAGCGAGCAGTTCACGATGCACCTGATCCAGCGTCGCCTAGGGGAACATTTCCCTACATTTGCCGTCCGTTTGACGGAAACCGTCACGGACCCCATACATCATTATTGACATGGCGAAGAGCGACGTGAAGGCCCCGGCGAAGGAGAAGGAGGCCAAGGCTGCCCCTGTGCTCGGCAAGGCGGAGATCACCATCGCCGAGAAGCTGGTTGAATTGTACCGCCTCCAAGCGGTCGATTCGCAAGTGGACCGGATCAAGGTGCAGCGGGGGGAACTCCCGCTCGAGGTGCAGGACTTGGAGGATGAGGTGGCCGGCCTGGAGACCCGTTTGAAGAAGCTCCAAGATGAGCTGGGCGAGGTGGAGAACCAAGTGAACGAGAAGCAGAACCAGATCAAGGACGCCAAGTCGCAGATCAAGAAGTACGAGGGCCAGCAGGCCAAGGTGCGCAACAACCGCGAGTACGACTCGCTCACCAAGGAGATCGAGTTCCAGAACCTGGAGATCCAGCTGGCCGAGAAGCGGATCAAGGAGTTCAAGGCGCAGATGGATGGCAAGAAGACGGTGGTGGACGAGAGCCAGGCCAAATTGGACGAGCGCAAGAAGGACCTTGAACTGAAGAAGAAGGAGCTTGACGACATCGTGGCCGAGACCGAGAAGGAGGAGAAGGAGCTGGCCAAGAAGAGCGCCGCTGCATCCAAGAACATCGAGGAGCGCCTGCTGAGCGCCTACCACCGCGTGCGCAGCAACACCCGCAACGGCCTGGCCGTGGTGGCCGTGGAGCGCGGCAGCTGCGGTGGCTGCTTCAACGCCATCCCGCCGCAGCGCCAGCTCGACATCGGCAGCCACAAGAAGATCATCGTGTGCGAGCACTGCGGCCGCATCCTCGTGGATGAGTACGTGGTAGGGCGCGTGAACGGATCTTAGTCGCCGCTTGAATTGACTCAAGCAGGGCTTCCGGATGGAGGCCCTGCTTCGTTAGGGCCTGAATGCGACCGTGACCATCGTTGAGACCCGCGTCCGGTCGATGGCGATAGGCTCCACCAGGTCCGGGTCGTACGAGTAGTGCTTCAGGCCTTGCGTGGCGTAGTTCGCGGCGAAGTCGATCGTGACATGCCCTCCGCGGTACCCGATGCCGCCTGCGAAAACTCGCCGCCCTGTTGCGCGCTGGTAGTCATCACGCGCGTACGGATCGGACGTGAAGGCCCACCCGGCACGGTAGTACCAATTCCCGAAGCGCCATTCCGTTCCAACGCGCAGGGTGCCCTGTGAGCGGAAGCGCGATCGGATCGCCTGATTCTCGTACTCGAAATCGTACAAGTCCTCCAGCGTGTTCGATGGCCTGAAACGCATGCTCTGAAGGTCAGCGTGCTCGTAATCGATGCTCACCAGCCCATGCGAGCCAACCACGTAAGCCACGCTGCCCACGGCCCGCCATGGTGTGCGCAGCCGGTACGTGAATGTGCCATCGGGGCTCTCTGCGGTGAAATCGAAATCGCCACGGCCTCCCGTCGCGGCAAAACCTGACCGCGCCGTGGTCTTGTACTGATCGGTGAGGTTCAGCCATTGCGGGCTGTGCAGGGCGCCGCCGAGGCGCAATCGCTCCGTGACCCGAGCAAGCGCGCCAATCGATAGATCGAATCCGCCGCCGCTCGTGGCGAGATCATCCTCCACCTCGAATTGATCCATGGAATTGTTCGGCTCCAGGCTGTACTCCGTGTGCCGCGTGTTCCGCTTGAAGCGATGGCTGATGAGGCTGGTGGAGATGCCGAGGTAGAACCGGTCGTCGATGTTGGCCGCATAGAAGAACCCTGTTCGTGTGGTGGAGCCCCGCGCATCGATACGGTCGCGCTGGCGCGTCTCCGAGCCTTCGGGGAAACGGCTGAAGTAGTTCATCGAATCCCCGGACAGCGTGTCGATGGCCCAAACGTCCCACGCCAAGGCCGAAGTGAAGGGGTACTCATCATAGATGCGGTTGTACGACGTGCCATTCGCCTGCGCGGTGAATTGGTCGAGCAAGCTGCCGGGCACGCGATCCGCCAGCGCGTCAGTTCGGTGGCGATGCGATTCGACCCGGTCATAGACCACGCCATACGAAGCTCCCTTCCAGGAGCCGCTCGCCGATGCCGGCGTGCGTAGCACCAGCGCCATGTTGGGAATGGAAGCCTTCGCCTCGGTGGCCTGCGCCACGCTCCCATAGTGACGACTGGCATCCGCGTCCACCTCGAGGCCCAAGCTGAAGCAGAGGCTGCTCGTTCGGTAGAGCGCCAATCCAGCGGGATTGATGGAGAACGACCCTGGATCGGCTCCGACAGCTCCGAAGGCGTTGGCCATGCCATTGCTGCGCGCAGTGCCTCCGGGCCGAAGGGTGGAGGTACGGAGCGCGTCCTCCTCACCCTGCGCCAGCAACGTGCCTGCGGCGAACGCGAGCGAGGTCGCCGCCAGCGCGATCCGGATGATGCGCGAACTGCTCATCGCGAACGATGCCGACCAGGTGCTGATCCGCCACCGTCGCGTGGCGCAGGAGCCGGAGCTGGTGCAGCTCGCTCAGCGGGCCGCTCCTGACTGCGGTTCTGAGATGGTTGTCGCTCGCGCGATGGCTCGAACATGGGTTTACGCTCCACGGCGCGCTCAGTCGGCTGAGTGCCACGCGCTCGCTGCGGCGCGGAGCGCTCTTGCGGCGAAATCGCCTCCATCGGCCTGGCTGGGTTCGGCACAGGCTTGAAGAACCCTGCACGCATCGGTGACCGCGATAGACCTACCGGATCGCGCACCGCGCGCGGGCCATACGCGCCGGAACCGCTGGAGGACGATCGGTTCATCGGCCTACGGTGGCCCACGTAGGTGCCTCCGCCGATGATGATCGGCGTGTAGCAGGTATGGCACGCGCCGTACGGGCTCCAATAATTCCCATAATAGCCCCAATTACCCCAACCCCAGCCGTTATAGGCCGTGTTGCCCCAGCCATTGTAGCCGCCGTAGCCCCAGCC
>CAZFBP010000094.1:0-2888 GCA_964517255.1 uncultured Chryseobacterium sp. | reverse complement strand
GCCCCAGCCGTTGTAGCCGCCGTAGCCCCAGCCATCGTTGCCCCATCCATAAGGCTGATTCCAACCCCATGCATTGCCCGTTCCCCAAGGACTGCCGTACCCACTGCCCCATCCGTTCCCAGGAGTTCCCCAGCCATAGCCCATGCCCCACCCAGGCCCATTCCAGCCGCTCTGCCAGCCCATGCCGAATCCGAAGCGACCGTAGTTGTAGTAGTACGGGTCGTTGTAAGCCATGTCGTAGTACCCACGGTCGGTGCCCAGGCGCTGGGAAGTGCCCTCATCGTAATAATCATCGCTCGCCGCCGGCGTTGGCTCAGCGGCCGGAGCCGGCTCAGCGGCTTTGGCCGCAACTGGCGGCGCCTGCGAAGGCATGAAGTACACGTCATCGTCGTGCTGCACCGTGGAGCGCGTGCCAGCGCATGATGCGAACACCAGCGAGACAAGCAGGAGGACCGGGAACGGATGACGGACGATCATGGCTGCGCGGTTGTTGATGGTGTGCTCAGGACTTAGCGCCGAGAAGGCGATTCGTACTTTCGGCGCGTCTCGTTGAGGAACAAAAATAGTACCGGGAGAGAGCGATGGCCGACCAATTGACGAAGCGCGCCGATGACTACGCGCAGTGGTACAATGACCTGGTGCTGAAGGCCGACCTCGCGGAGCACAGCGATGTGCGCGGATGCATGGTGATCAAGCCGCACGGTTACGCCATCTGGGAGAAGATGCAGCGCGCTCTGGACGACATGTTCAAGGCCACCGGTCACACCAACGCGTACTTCCCGCTCTTCATCCCCAAGAGCTACCTGGCGAAGGAGGCCAGTCATGTGGAGGGCTTCGCCAAGGAATGCGCCGTGGTGACGCACTACCGCCTGAAGAGCGACCCGGTGCACGGCGTGGTGGTGGATCCTGAGGCGAAGCTGGAAGAGGAGCTCATCATCCGTCCTACCTCGGAGACCATCATCTGGAACACGTATCGCGGGTGGATCAAGAGCTACCGCGACCTGCCTTTGCTGATCAACCAATGGGCCAACGTGGTGCGCTGGGAGATGCGCACCCGGCTGTTCCTACGCACTACCGAATTCCTCTGGCAGGAAGGACACACCGCGCACGCCACGAAGGCGGAGGCCATCGAGGAGACGGAGCGCATGCTGGAGGTGTACCGGCAATTCGCTGAGGAGTGGCTGGCGATTCCGGTGATCAAAGGCGTGAAGACCGCCAGCGAGCGCTTCGCCGGGGCTGAGGAGACCTATTGCATCGAATCCCTGATGCAGGATGGCAAGGCGCTGCAGGCAGGCACCTCGCACTTCCTCGGGCAGAACTTCGCCAAGGCCTTCGAAGTGCTCTTCACCAGCAAGGAGAACAGGCAGGAGCACGTATGGGCCACCAGTTGGGGCGTGAGCACCCGGCTCATGGGCGCGCTCATCATGACGCACAGCGACGACCAAGGCCTCGTTCTTCCTCCACGGCTCGCACCGATCCAGGTGGCGGTAGTGCCCATCGCCAGGAACCCGGAGCAGCTGGAGAGCATTCGTGCATTCGCGCAGCCCATGCTCCAAGAACTCCGTGCCAAGGGGATCTCGGTGAAATTCGATGACGACGACACGAAGAAGCCAGGCTGGAAATTCGCCGAGTATGAGCTCAAGGGCTGCCCGGTGCGCATCGCCATCGGCCCGCGCGACATGGAGAACGGAACCGTGGAAGTGGCCCGCCGCGACACGCTGGAGAAGCAAGTGATGCAGGTCACGGACATAGCCGATAAGGTGGAGCACTTGCTCGAATCCATCCAAGGCAATCTCTACCAGAAAGCGCTCGCCATGCGCGAGGTGGGCACCCGTGCGGTGGACACTTACGCGGAGTTCAAGACGGAGATCGAGAAGGGCGGCTTCATCCTGGCCCACTGGGATGGCACGCCTGAGACCGAAGCGCGCGTGAAAGAGGAGACCAAGGCAACCATCCGCTGCATTCCTTTGGACGGTGGTGCCCAAACCGGGAACTGCATGGTGACGGGAAAGACCAGCACCCGCCGAGTCATCTTCGCCAGAGCCTACTGATGAGCAAGAAACAACCTGCCGACGCCCGCGACCTCATCCTGGGGATGCTGCGCACCAAATCCTGCATGAAGCAGGACGTGTATCAGAACACGGTGGCGCTTTTCGAGGTGATCAAGGAACTGTTGCAGGAGGTCGCCCAGGAACTGGAAGCAGGGGCGAAAGGCCACGACGAGCGGCTCACCGTCGCGTTCGCTGATAAGGGCGCGACCGCATGTGAGCTGCGCGTGGCCGGCGATGTCGTCATCTTCCACATGCACACCAATGTGTTCAAGCTCGATCAGAGCCATAGCCTTTGGAAGACCAGTTACCTGGAAGAGGATGAGCTGCGTGGCTACTTCGGCGTGGTGAACATGTACAACTTCCTGAGTGACTCCTTCAAGTACAACCGCGAGCGTGACCTGGGTTACCTCGTGGCCCGCCTCTTCCTCAATCGCGACAACAAATTCCTCGTGCAGGGCAAGCGCCAGTTGGGCTTCCTGTACGATGACCTCGTTGCCAACGACCTGGATCGGCAACGCATCAAGGAAGTGCTCCTCTCCGTGGTGCTCTATGTGCTGGAGTTCGACCTGCTCGCCCCGCCGTACGACCAGGTGAACCAAGTCACGGTGAGCGAGATGAATGAACTCAACGCGAACCTGAAGATCAGCACCGGCAAGCGGCTCGGATTCCGTTTCCAGTCAGACGCTGACGACCTTACCTGATGCGCGTTGCCGTGTGCGGCAGCTGTTTACATTTGCGCCCCCCGCAAGGGGATTTGGCATCATGGCCCGTTCGTCTAGGGGTTAGGACGCGTCCCTTTCACGGATGAAACAGGGGTTCGATTCCCCTACGGGCTAC
>CAZFBP010000093.1:0-10695 GCA_964517255.1 uncultured Chryseobacterium sp. | reverse complement strand
ACGAGGTGCACAACGCAGCGTTGCTCGTGCTCGATGTGCGAACCGGCGAAGCGCTGGCCTATGTGGGCAACCTGCCCAGTGCGCTGCACGGCGGCGACGTGGACCTGATACGCGCGCAACGCAGCACGGGCAGCTTGCTGAAGCCCTTCCTCCACGCGGCCATGCTGCAGGCTGGCGAACGCATGCCCGATCAGCTCGTGGCCGACCTGCCCACCAGCTACGACGGCTTCGCGCCGCGCAACTACGATGGACGCTTCAGCGGCGCGGTGCCAGCCTCTCACGCGCTGGCGCGATCGCTCAACGTGCCGGCGGCGCGCGCGCTGCGCGAGCATGGCGTGGAGCGCGCGCGGCGCATGCTGGTGGCCATGGGCCTGCAGCACCTCGATCGCAGCGCGGATCATTACGGCCTCTCGCTCATCGTGGGCGGCGGCGAGGGCAGCCTGTGGGAACTCACCGGCGCCTTCGCATCGATGGCGCGTGTGCTTTCGCGCTACGCAGGTAGCGAAGCCTCCATCGCGGGCGCGGTGCACGCCCCGCGCGCGCTGCTCGACTCTGCGGCACAAGGGACCGAGGCGCCTGCGTTGGCGCCCGGCGCGCTGCACCACACGCTCCTCGCGCTGCAAGCGGTGAACCGTCCGGAATCGGAGAGCGGCTGGCAGCATTTCGCCCGCCAGCAGCGCGTGTCGTGGAAGACCGGCACCAGCTTCGGGCACCGCGATGCATGGGCCATCGGCGTGAACGACCGCTTCGCCGTCGGCGTGTGGACCGGCAATGCCAGCGGTGAAGGAAGGCCCGGGCTCACCGGGACCTTGGCGGCCGCCCCGCTCCTGTTCGACGTGTTCGCGGCGCTGCCGGAGGGACAAGGATTCGACGTTCCGCATGACGCGCTCACGCCGATGCTCGTGTGCCGGGAGAGCGGCTACCGCGCCGGGCCCGATTGCCCGGAACCGGATGAGCGCCCCACCTTGCGTGAAGCGCTGCGCACCGCGCCCTGCCCCTACCATCGCCGCATCCTGCTGAATGCCGCTGGTGATCGGCGCGTGGATCCCGGCCCCGATGCGCATGCGGCCACCTGGTTCTGCCTTCCGCCGGCCATGGAGCACTACTATGCCGCGGAGCATCCCGCGTATCGACCCCTGCCGCCCTACGATGGGAACGGCGCCACGCGCCTGGAAGCGGACCAGCCCATGCAGGTGATCTATCCCGAAGCGGGTTCCACGCTCTACGTGCCCATCGAATTGAATGGAGAGCCGGGCCACGTAGTGCTGAGCGCGGCGCATCGTCAGCCCGGCGCGATGCTGCATTGGGACTTGGACGGCGCCTACCTCGGCAGCACCACCCATCTGCATCAAAGGACCACGTCCTTGACCGATGGCGCGCATCGCATCACCCTCACCGATGCGGACGGCGCGCAGGTGAGCGTGGCCTTCCGGGCCGTGTCGTCCCGAGATCGCCGATGATCATGGCGCAACACTTGTTCGCCCCCGTGGGCAACCGCCCGCCTTCGGGCTGCGTTACATTGTGGCCCACCCGCTTCCATGCACATGCATTCATTCCGCCTCGCCGCATTCACTGCTGCACTGATCCTCGCGCATCCCGGCCGCTCCCAGGGCCCGCCCTCCGCGCAGGATCCCGCCACCATCGGCAAATTGGAATCGCTGCTCTACCACATCGACCGCATGTACGTGGACGACGTGAACAAGAAGGACCTCGTGGACGCCGCCATCGTGCGCATGCTCGAGGAGCTCGACCCCCACTCCATCTACATCCCCAAGGATGAGCTCGATGAGGTGAACGAGCCGCTGAAAGGCAACTTCGAAGGCGTCGGCATCCAATTCAACATCGTGAAGGACACCATCATGGTGGTGGATGCGATCCCCGGCGGCCCCAGTGAGCGCCTGGGCATCAGGGCCGGCGACCGGATCCTGAGCATCGAAGGCGAGAACGCGGCGGGCGTGGGCTTCAAGAACAGCGACGTGATGAAGCGCTTGCGCGGCAAGAAAGGGACGAAGGTGGCCGTCGAGATCGGACGCCGTGGCGAGGCGGCCCCGCTCGACTTCGTGATCACCCGAGACAAGATCCCCATCTTCAGCGTGGAGGCTTCCTATATGGCCACGCCCCAAGTAGGCTACATCAAGGTGAGCCGATTCAGCGCCACCACCATGAAGGAGTTCCGCGAGAAGCTCGACGAGCTCAAGGCCATGGGCATGCAGGACCTCATCCTCGACCTCCAAGGGAACGGCGGCGGCTACCTGCGCACGGCGATCGAGATGAGCGATGAGTTCCTCGGCGACAAGAAGCTGATCGTGTACACGCAGGGCCGCACCTCGCCCCGCGAGGACACCTACGCCACCACCGAGGGCCGATTCGAGAAGGGCCGCCTGGTGGTGCTGGTTGACGAGGGCAGCGCCAGCGCCAGCGAGATCGTGAGCGGCGCCATGCAGGACTGGGACCGCGGCCTGATCATCGGGCGCCGCAGCTTCGGCAAGGGCCTGGTGCAGCGCCCGGTGATGCTGCCCGACGGCAGCGCGGTGCGACTCACGGTGAGCCGCTACCATACCCCGAGCGGCCGCTGCATCCAGAAGCCGTATGAGGATGGCGTGGAGGCCTATCGAAAGGAGAAGGGCGAGCGCCTGGCCAACGGAGAGCTCACAGGCGCTGACAGCGCCCTGCATGCCGACACCGTGAAGTACTTCACCATGAACAAACGCGTGGTGTACGGCGGCGGCGGCATCATGCCCGACCTCTTCGTGCCGATCGACACCGCGCAGAGCAGCCCCTATTTCGGGCAACTCGTGCGCAAAGGCGTGCTGAACACTTTCGCGCTCACCTATGTGGACGAGCACCGCGACGAACTGAAGCAGCGGTACTCCTCGGTGGAACAGTTCGCCAGGCAGTTCCAGGTCGGGGAGGTGATGATGGACGCCTTGGCGGCCTTCGCGGCCAAAGAGGGCGTGCAAGCCGAGCCCGAGGGACTGAAGCGGTCGGAAGCCCTCATTGCCCTGCGCTTGAAGGCTTTGGTGGCCCGCGATCTCTGGGACACCTCGGCCTACTGGCAGGTGATCAATGCCGACAACCCGGTGGACCGCAGCTTCCAGAAAGCGTTGGAGGTGCTCGGCGACAACAGCTTCCAGCGGCTAGGCATGTCACGCTGAGCGTGCTTGCTTAACGGATCGTTAACGGGCTGGGAGCAGGCGGCTCCCCGCTCCTATTTTCGCCCCCCGATCACCGAAACCACGCAACCCGCACACCCATGAAAGACAAGATCCAGATCGCATTGCTCGGCGTCATCGCCATCGCGCTCGGCGTAATCGCCTGGGGCCAGCTCAAAGGAGACGGCAGCTCCTCCACGGATGAGGCGAGCTCCGTGGTCGCCGCTGATGGCAGCACCACCACCCCCACCGGCCAGTCCTTCGACCCCATGGCCAGCACCTCCGCGAATCCCGTGGTGGACAACCGCCCGAAGACCACGATGACCTTCGGGAACTACGAGCACGACTTCGGCAACGTGAAGCAGGACACCAAGAACAAGTACGTCTTCGCCTTCACCAACACCGGCAAGGAGCCGCTGATCATCGAGAGCGCCACGGGCAGCTGCGGCTGCACCGTGCCGAACTACCCCAAAGCGCCGATCCCTCCGGGCGGCAAGGGCGAGATCGAGGTGGAGTACAGCCCCGGCAAGCAGGAGAACCAGCAGCAGAAGTCCGTGAAAGTGGTGGCCAACACCGAGCCCAAAGAGACCGAGCTGCGCATCAAGGCCTTCGTGCAGCCCGGCACCGGCGACCCCAACGCGAAGGGCGAGGAGCCGCAGACCATCACGATCGGCCAGTAATTCCAAGCGCATTGAAATGAAGCCCCGCCGATGGCGGGGCTTCTCATTTCAAGGACGGTCCCAAGCTCAGCAGAGCAGCTGATCGATCGCCGCAGCGAGCTTGCGGTCCTTTTCCGTGATCGCATCGCCTGCGTCGTGGGTGCATAGCCGTATAGTCACCGTGTTCCACACATTGCTCCACTCGGGATGGTGGTTCTGCTTCTCGGCGATGAGGGCCACGCGCGTCATGAACGCGAAAGCGTCACTGAAATCGCGGAAGCGGAAGGTTCGGCAGAGCTTGCCCTCCGTCTCGGTCCAGGCGCTCATCGGTGAATGGGCAGATCGATCATGCGCGGTGCCTCGCGCTTCACCAGGGTCATCTCGTCCACCAGATGCCTGGCGCCCGCGAACTTGTCGATGATGAAGAGGATGTAGCGCGTATCCACGCAGATGTTGCGGCACTTGGCCGGATCGAACTGGATGTCGCTCATGGTGCTCTCCCAACTGCGGTCGAAGTTGAGCCCGATGAGCTCGCCACGCCCGTTGAGCACGGGGCTGCCGCTGTTGCCGCCGGTGGTGTGCAGCGATGAGGTGAAGCAGACCGGCATGGCACCATTGGCTCCATAGGCGCCGAAGTCCTTGGCGCGATTGAGGTCGATGAGCCGCTGCGGCAGGTCGAACTCCGCATCGCCGGGGATGTGCTTGTCGATCACGCCGTCGAGGGTGGTGTGGTGGATGTAGTTCACGGCATCGCGCGGCGCGCTGCCTTCCACTTTGCCATAGCTGAGTCGAAGCGTGCTGTTGGCATCAGGCCAGTAGGTCTTCTCGGGGTAGATCTCCATCATGCCGCGCACGTAGGTGCGCATGTCGTTCTCGATGCGGTCGCTGAGCTGCGCGTGCGCGGGCCGCACCTGATCGAGGAAATGGCTGAAGAGACTGCGCGCGACGCGGTAGCCGGGGTCCTTCGTGAGCTTCTTCCACGCCTTGGGGCTGCCCTTCCCGAACGCTTTGTTGAAGCGGTCCTCGTTGGTGAGCAGGCTCTTGGCGTAGATCGCATCAACCCATGCATCGGAGCTGCCCTTGTACCGCGCATCGATCTCGGCGACGGCGTTGGGCAGCAGGTGCGCAGGCATGCGCTCTCGATAGATCGGCAGCAGCGCTTTGAGCACGCGCTTATCGACCTCCACATCATGCGCCGCGAAGTGCGCCTTGCCTGCCACGATTCGTTTGGCCGTGGCCTCGGTCAGTTCCGCCTCCGTCATGCCATCCTGCTTCTCCACCACATCCTTGAAACCGTCGGCGAAGCGCAGCAGGTCCGGCCCGTCCGAGGCGAGCTCAACGATGAGGTCGCGCGCGGTGGCGAAGGGCACACACTCGCCATAAGTGGCGCGCAGCCGCACCAGCGCTGCGGCGTACTCCGCTCGGCCAACGGCGGTGGCCTTCTCGGTGTACGCCTGCTCGTAGGCGCGCTTGCGCTCCAGCGTGCCCAGTTCCTTGATCCCGCGCAGCTCGCCGATCCATTTCTTCCATGCATTGCTGATGCCCGCCTGTTTGTCGGCGTACATCAACCGGAGACGGTCGCTGCTGGCCATGGCGGCGTCGATTACACCAAGGCTGGCCGTGCGCATAGCGATGCGGGCGGGATCCTGCTCCTCCTGCACGTACTCCACCGCGTAGCTCGTGAGGTACCGTTGTGTTTGGCCGGGGAATCCGAAGATCATGGCGAAATCGCCCTCCTGCACGCCATCGATGCTGATGGGCAGCACGTGCCGGGGAACCAGGGGCACGTTGGCATCGGCGGGATCGGCTGGCTTGCCATCGGGCCCGGCATAGATGCGGAAGAGGCTGAAGTCGGCGTTGTGGCGCGGCCACATCCAATTGTCCGTATCGCCGCCGAACTTTCCGATGCTCGCGGGCGGCGCCCCCACTAAACGCACGTCGCGGAAGGTCTCGGTGACGATCAGGTAGTAGCTGTTGCCGTAGTTGAAAGGGCGAACAACGGCCTTGTAATGCGTGCCCGCAACGGCCTCATCGATGATGGCCTTGCTCAACTGGGCCGCCAGATCGCGACGTGCCTGCTCATTGCCCTCAACCGCAGACGTCATGAATGGTACGATCCGTTCGGTCACATCCTCCATGCGCACCACGAAGGTGGCCGTGAGCCCGGGGTTGCGCAGCTCTTCGGCCTTGTTCGCCGCCCAGAAGCCGTTCTTCAGCCGGTCGTTCTCCACGGTGCTGTGATCGGTGATGGCACCGAACCCGCAATGGTGATTGGTGAGGATGAGCCCTTGCGCGCTGATCACCTCGGCGGTGCAGCCGCCTCCGAAGAGCACGATGGCATCCTTGAGGCTGCCGCGATTGATGCTGTAGATGTCCTCTGCCGAGAGCTTGAGCCCGGCGGCCTGCAGGTCGCCCTCGATGCTCTTGAGCAAGGTGGGAAGCCACATGCCCTCGTGGGCGACGGCGTGAAAGGCAAGAGCGGATGCCAACGGCCAGGCCAAGGCCCGGAGGAGGAGCGTTCGTGTGCGCATGCGGCGAAAGTAGCCGCGGCCCGGCGTCGAATTCGGAGAAGGCTAGGTACATTGGGGGCACCCTTTTACCCATGACCCATGCTCCGACCTATTCACGCACCTAGGGTGCTCAGCTTGCTCTGCTGCGCGCACGCGCTGACCTTATGGGCACAACCGCCGGGGTCGCTCGATCCTGGCTTCGATCCCGGAAGCGGGGCCAACAGCACCGTGATCGGGGTGCATGAGCAGGCTGATGGCAAAGTGGTGCTGGTCGGGAATTTCACGCTCTTCAACAACCAAGCGGTTGGGCGCATCGTGCGGCTCAACGCTGATGGATCCATCGACAACAGCTACGCCTCCGGCGGCGGGTTCGACGGCGCTTGCCTGGCGCTGCGTGCTCAAGCGGATGGCAAACTGCTGGTCATTGGTCAGTTCGCGGCCTACGACGGGAACAGCTTAGGAGCGCGCGTAATTCGTTTGAACACCGACGGCACGCTGGACACGGGATTCACGCCACCGGGCTTCGGGTCGAATGCGATCGGCGCGCTCGATCTGCTCCCCGATGGACGGATCCTGCTGGGCATGAGCGCGCCCTGGCAGCATCGTGTGGTGCGGCTCATGCCCGACGGCTCGGTGGACCCCACGTTCTCCACGTTGAATGCGATCAATGGGAGTGTCCAGCGCTTGGGCGCCTACTCCGATGGCCGGGTGCTGATCTTCGGTTTGTTCACCTCGGTGCAAGGTCAGGCACGGCCCGGATTGGCGGTACTCCTGAGCGATGGGAGCCTGGATACGGCATTCGATCCTGGCTCGGGGCCGTCAGCGCCGCCCGGGCCATCGCCCGTACAGAGCATGGTGGCTCTCCCTTCGGGCCACGCGCTCATCGGTGGCGCATTGACCAGTTATGCCGGGAATGCTGTGCCCAGCATCGCGCGCCTGCTTCCGAACGGCGCTCTCGACCCATCCTTCAATCCGGGCACGGGCTTCAATGGGGCGGTCTTCGGGCTGGTGCCAACCGCAGGGGATCGGCTTTGGTGCTTGGGCGATTTCACCCAATTCAATGGTAGCGCCGCTCCGTACCTGTGCCGTCTGAACAGCGACGGCTCGCGGGACATGAGCTATGATCCACCGGCGGGTCCGAACGGCTTCGTCTCCGTCGCGCGCGCCTCGAGCAGCGGCAGGCTCTACATCGGCGGATTCTTCACATCGTACGCGAGTACTCCGCGCAATCGTATCGCACGGGTGCACAATTGCATCGCAACGGCTTGGTTCGCGGATGTGGATGAAGATGGATTCGGCGATGCGGACAGTACGGTGATGGCCTGTGAAGCACCGGCCGGCTTCGTGGCGGATGACACGGACTGCGACGACTCCGATGCGCTGGTCGGCGCGCCGGTGCTTTGGTACGCCGATGCCGACGACGACGGGTTCGGCGATCCGGGCTCCAGCCAGCTAGACTGCTCCCAGCCCATTGGTTTTATAGCCAACGACGACGATTGCGATGACACCGACGACGCCATCGGTGCGCCGCAGACCTACTATATCGATCTGGACGATGACGGCTGGGGCGACGCCAGCGTGACCACCGAGGCCTGCGACCAGCCATCGGGATTCACCGACAACGCTCTGGACTGCGACGACTCTGATCCGGAGGTCGCCGACGCCACCATGTACTTCCCCGACCTCGACGACGATGGCTTCGGCGATCCCGCAGGCATGGTGATGAGTTGCGCGCCCATAGCAGGCTATGTGGATGATGATTCCGACTGCGACGACACGGACCCGGACATCGGAGCGCCCAGCATGTGGTCGCCTGATGCAGACGGCGATGGTCACGGCGCGAGCACCGGTATCGTTGGCCCGCTGTGCACCGCTCCTGTCGGATTCGCACCGCCCGGCGACTGCGACGACGCTGCCCCCTTGATCTACCCCGGCGCCGCCTGCAACGATGGCGACCCGCTCTCCGGCAACGACCACATCGCCACCAATGGCACCTGCACCTGCGTGGGCGAACAGGTGAAGATCCCGATCCGCATGGCGCTGCAAGGCCCCTTCGATGCCGGCACCGGCTTGATGCGCGACGACCTGCGCGCCCTCGGGCTTGTGCCGGTGCTGGAACCGTACACCGCTCTGAACTACGCACCAGCCGACGGATCCGTGGCGCAAGGCAGCACCGCGCCTGCCGTGCTGCTGGAAGCGACAGGCGACAATGCCGTGGTGGACTGGGTGATCGTGGAGCTGCGATCCGAGAGTGATGCCGCGCAGGAGGTCACCACGCGATACCTGCTGCTTCAGGCCGATGACGACGTGATCGACCTCGACGGCAACGACCCCAAATTCCCCAAGCCCATCGGCAGCTACCACATCGCCGTGCTGCACCGCAACCACATGGGCGTGGTCACCTCCGCGCCGAGAGCCATCGGCATCAGTGCTCCTGCCAACGCCATCGACTTCACCCAGGCCTCCGTGGCCGTGCATGCCGGCACCGATGCCCGCGCCACCGTGGGCGGCATCCGCGCCCTGCGCATGGGCGATGTGACCTTCAACGACGACGTGATGTACACCGGTGCAGGCAACGACCGTGATCCGATCCTATTGCTGATCGGCGGAGCCGTGCCCACCAACTCCGTTTCAGGGTATCACGCCCAGGACACCAATATGGACGGCCAGGTGCGGTACGTGGGCAATGGCAACGACCGCGACCCGATCCTGTTGACCGTCGGAGGGACGACGCCCACCAACGTGCGCGCGAACGTGTACCTGCGCACGTCGCCATGAGGTAACCGGACTGCGGCCGTCGGCGTTGAACGGCCCATGAATCTGAAGCCTCTCCTCGCGCTCAGCGCATTCGGCCATTTCGCTGCGGCCAGTGCCCAGCAATTGCCCACCGTTGACATCACCTTGGCCGATAATGGCGCCGACCAATTGGAAATGCGCATCAGGCCAACCGCCGATTTCAATCAGATGGCGAGCAGCCTGGTGTTCACCCTGCGCTGGCAGGAACAATTCGGCCCGGCCCTGACACCGGTGGCCCCGGTTTACCCGCAGAGCGAGTACCTGCCGGTCTCCACCATGGACCTCATCAACGGCGGCAACGGGTTCCTGTACCGCACATTCAGCGCAGTGGCAATGGTGCCCATGAGCGATTTCGGCGCGTTCTGGCTGGGCGGCGTGGAGTACCCGGTGTGCACCTTGGACGTGCTCACGCCCGGCGTGGAAGTGATCCTGGGGAACGACGCCTACACGGCCGCCAACAACCGCGACTTCTACGTTTCGCTGAACGGGTCACCGCAAACCGGCACTTTCTTCCAGAGCCCCGTGCCGCAGACGCGCGCATCGGCCGTGAACGCCGGCAACGGCTTCATCGATGTGCTGCTGACGCCGGAGGAAGACTACTTCGGCTGGGTGAGCAGCATCGACTTCACCTTGCGCTGGCCCGCCAACGGAGCGAGCCTCGGCGCCATCGTGCAGACCGATGAGATGCTCGAGAACATCCCCGTGGCCAAAGTGGGCGAAGAGGTCACGGCCAATGGGTACACGTACCAGCGCTTCCACGGTGCTGGCACGCGCAGCCTGGCGGTTTCGCACCAAGGCTGGCTGGCGAACGAGGACCACCGGCTCATCCGTTTGCCTGTGACCGGCAGCATCGCCGACGCCACCGTGGCCGACGACGCGTGGACGAGCGACAACGACGGCGCGTACAGCATTATGCTGAACGGCCAGCAGCGCGCAGGCGGAACCGACGAACTGGCGAGCAGCGCCGGCCCGGCTTTCCAGGATGTCATTCCCATGATGCAAGTGGTGGGCGACGAATTGCGCGTGACCACCTCACCGAACGGATCGGGCACGCTGGTGCTCACGGTGCTCAACGCCGCTGGACAGCCCGTGGCGCAGCGCCGCGCCAAATGGGGCGTGGCGGAGCGCATCCCCATGGCGGGCCTGGCCTCCGGCATGTACGTGCTGCACGCCAGCACCGATGCCGGCCCCACCGCGCGTCGCTTCGTGTACTGAGCCTGATGCACCCACAGGAGCAGCTCGCGCCATTGGCCGGGCGGCTCTTTCATTCAGGGCGCGCCGTGCGCGGGTGGCGCCGGGTCCGCATCCTTGCGCCCATCGAGCACCCCTTCACTGATCAGCCAGGCGAGCAGCACGATGAGCAGCAGGGCGACGAAGGCTTTCGGATCCTTGTACAACGGCTTGCGGTGCAACAGGTCTCGGCCGCGCTGGTAATTGTACCAGAGTTTCCCGCTGTCGCGATAGCGGAGCAACTCGCTGTCACTGGGCTCGTGCCCAGCGCCTTGAGGTGTTATGCGGAAACGCGGCTTCATGCGCGTGGAGCAAGGTAGGTCCGTAGTTGGGCAAGGGTCCGGTGGG
>CAZFBP010000092.1:0-10738 GCA_964517255.1 uncultured Chryseobacterium sp. | reverse complement strand
TCGCCGCTGAACATGAAGGCGCCGAGCATGGCGCGCACGCGGATGCGGTTCTCCTCGCTGGCGGCGTACTCGGCCGTCTCCATCACGGTGCCCTGCGGGTGCATGCGCTCGGGCATGTCCTGGGCGTAGTAGCCCACGATCACGTTGTGGCCCAAACGGATCTCGCCCTCGTAAGGCTCCTCACCCATGATCATGCGCACCAGGGTCGATTTGCCCGTGCCGTTGGCGCCCACGAGCGCGAGGTGCTCTCCTTTGGCGATGGTGAGTTCGGCCTTGCTGAAGATGCGCTTGGGGCCGTACGCCTTGCTCACGCCCTTCACCTCGCACACCAGCTTGCCGCTGCTCGGCGCGGGCGGGAATTTCACGAGCATCTTGCGCAAGTCCTCGTCCTCCACCTCGATGCGGTCGAGCTTCTCGAGCTTGGTGATCAGGCTCTGCGCGAAGGCGGCCTTGTTCGCTTTCGCGCGGTACTTGTTGATGAGGTCCTGCGTCTGCTCGATGTACTTCTGCTGCTCCTTCGCGGCCGCGCTCTGCTGCTCGCGTTCGGTCTTGCGCAGCTCCACGTACTTGCTCCAGGAGGCCTTGCGGTCGATGAGCTTGCCCCCGGCGACCTCGATGGTGCGCGTGGTGAGGCGGTCGAGGAAGGCCTTGTCGTGGCTGATGAGCACCAGCGCTGCCGGATAGGTCTTCAGCAGGTCCTCGAGCCATTGGATGGCCGGCAGGTCGAGGTGGTTGGTGGGCTCATCGAGCAGCAGCAGATCGGGCTGCATGAGCAGGATGCGGGCGAGCTCGGCACGCATGCGCCAACCACCGCTCAGCTCCTTCATCTGGCGGTGCAGGTCCTCGCCCACGAAACCGATGCCCGTGAGCATGCGCTCCACCTGCATATCGTGGTCGGCGGCGCCGATGGCATTCAAGCGTTCATGCGCGTGCGCGAGCAGGGTGGCCAGCTCCATGGCCTCGTCATCGCTGGTGCACTTCTCCAGGTCGGCGGTGATGTGCTCGATGCTGGCGTTCAGTTCGCGCGCTTCGGCGAAGGCCAGCTCGGCCACCTGCCACGGCGTGAGCTCCAGGTTGTGCGCCATCTCCTGCGGCAGATAGCCCAGGGTGAGCTCGCGCGGTTTGCCGATGGCACCCGTGTCGTAGGCCTGTTTGCCCGCAAGAATCTTCAGCAAGGTGCTCTTGCCAGCGCCGTTGCGGCCCACAAGGCCGATGCGGTCCTCACTCCCGATGTAGAAGGAGACGCCATCGAACATGGGCCGCTGGCCGAAATGCAGGGTGAGGCCTTGAACGGTGATCATGGCTGGCGAAAGGGCCGCGAAAGTAGCCCTTGGGGATCCCTGGGTTCAATAATGCCATAGATCGAAGCCCACGTCGAGCAACTGCTGCCGTTGCGCATCGCTCTCCAGCAGCGCCTCGATCCCTGTGCTCGTCGCGTTGATGCTCCGATCGAGCACGCTGCTCACCTTGGTGATCTCGCCGAAGAAGCGCCGCTGGTCGAAGAGGGCTTCGTAGGACAGCCGCTCGCCATTGCTCTCCAGGGAGGCGGTCCACCAACTGAAGAGCTGCCTGCACTCCGGGTAATACAGCCAGAACAAGGGACGGTAGCCGCGCAACTCGCCATCCTCGCCGCGCACCTCGATCATGGGAGCCAGGCCGATGATGCGCGCCTCCATGCCGCGCTGGTCGTCAAAGATCCAATCCTCCTTGATGATGTATCGGCCAAAGGCTTCCGCGCCAAGCGTGTCCAACGATGCGAGGATGGGTTTCAATCCGGCGCTGCTCATGCGCGCGCGGAAGGCATCGTCCTTCCCTTCCGGTCCGGGGTCATACGCAGCAATGCCGCCCTCGTTTTTCAAGCCGTGCCGGATCACGCCCATCAGGTTACGGCAGGCCTGCTTGAGTCCTTGAGGCGCCGAGATGGCCGCGTTCCGCGCATCGCGCAGGTCGATCACGCGCCACACCCTGCGCGCCCACATCACATCGGCCTCCCGCACGGGAGCGTAAGGCCTCACGATGCCATCGGCTCGGCAAGGATCAGCGTCATTGAGCACGTCCTGCCCATGCGCTGCAGCGCGCGAGCCGAGTGCGCAGATCAAGATCCAACGCGGCAATGGCATGGAGGCAGAACGCAGGCGCCCGCTCCAGTTGTATGCAAGAAGAAGCCCCGGCATCGCCGGGGCTTCGCTGTTGGTTCGGCTTCGTGCTCAGAAGTTCCAGAGGTCGTGCTCGAACTCGAAGAGCGCCTGCTTGATCTCCTCGCCCTCCAAGAGGCCATCGAGGCCGGTCTTGTAATCGTTGATCTGGCGGTCGTACACGTTGCTCCACTTGGTGATGTAACTGCTGAACTGCCGTTTCCAGAAGATGTCCTCGAAGCTGCGGCGCTCCGCGTCGTTCTCGCGGTTGAAGGCGTCCCAGTTCGCGAACACGTAGCGGCATTCCGGGTAGTAGAGCCAGAACAGGGGCGCATAGCCGCGCACCTCGCCGTCCTCGCCCTTCACCTCCTTCATGGGCGCAATGCCGATGATGCGGATGTCGAGGGTGCTGCGCTGCTTGTCGAAGATCCAATCCTCCTTGACCTTGTACATCTTGATGTCGCGGCTCTCGAGGTTGATGGGCTGCACCACCATCATCATGTCCCCGGTGGTCAGGTCCTCCGTGTATTGGGTGTCCATCCGGGTGAACAGCTCCTTGAGCTCCGTGGCGAGGTAGGCCTTCTTGAATTCATCGTCGGTGAGCAGCGCGCCCGGGTCGTAGGCGGTGATGCTGCCGTCAACGAGCAGGCCCTGGCGGATCACATCGAAGAGGCTTTTGCGGTCGTTGATGGGCTCGGTGGGGAAATAGAGCGGGTGGTTCACCTTCTCGCGCAGGTCGATGGTGCGCCAGACGCGGCGGGCCCACATCACATCGGCCTCGCGGATGTGGGTGTAGGGCACCACGCGCTTGGTCTTCGTGTGCTCCTTGATGTAGGCGCCATCCAGCACCGTCTGGGCCATCGCCGTGGGCGCGGCCATCATGGCGGCGACCATCAGGGTCGTCGCGATCAGCAGGTTCTTCAGGTTCCTCATCGTTGTTGCGATTTGGTTTGCTCAGAGCACCTTGAAAGAGAGGGCGCCCAGGTTACGGACCGTGCCATCAGGGCCACGGGCCTTGATGCCTTCGATGTACACCTTCTGGCCCGGCTTGGCCTTGGCGAACATCTCTTTCATGTCGCCGCTCACGGCAGCGCCTTTGGTCAACTTCTCGATGGGCGTGCCGCTCACCACCATGGTCACCTTGTACTCCACCACCTCGAACTTCAGGTCGAAGTCGAAGTCCACCATCTTGGCGATCACGCCGGCTGCGGCGGTGAGCTCGGGCTTCTTGATGGTCTCATCATTCACGCTCTTACCAGCGAAGTAGGGTGTGGGGTTGGGCACGTTCTTCACGCGGAACTTCTGGCCCGGCAGTGATTTCTTGGTGCCGTCGGGGTTGGTAACGGTAGCGCTGATCAGCGCTTCGCTCTCCTTGCCGGGCCGCATGATGTAGCCGCCCGGTCCCTTGGAAAGCGCCCCGTTCGTGGTGGATGCGGAGATGTTCTTATCGATGTAGCCGGAGACGCTCACGCTCACCGGGTTGTCCACGCCGCGATAGAACACGTTCATCTTGGTGGGACTGACCACCAGCGCTGCCTCAGACACGTCGTAATCCGCCACGAAAGGCTGCACCTCCTCGTTGCCGCCAACGGGCTTGAACTTGATGATGCCCGTGACCTGCTTCGGGCCCGCGCCGCCGGCAGGAATGTCCAACTGGGCGCGCGCGCCGTTCATCGGCAATTTGGTGCCATTCCCCCCCACGATCTTGGCGGGGGTTGAGGTCGTGTCAACCCGCTCACCGGGACCACAGATGTACACTTCGGGGATGTTCGTGTCGTCGTAGGCGCCGAGGAAGATCTCCGCCTTGTAGTTGCTGCCCACGGTGACCGCGCTGCTCAACGGACGAATGATGGCCGTGAGCTTGTTGAACTTGAAGCTCTTGCCCTCCACGGAATCGAGGATGCGCTTCACCACCTCGCCTTCAGCGTTGCGCACGTCGCTCTGGATCTTGCTCATGAGCGTGATGCCTGCAGCGAGCGGCACATGGTAGAAATTGATGCTCTCCCAGGTGTTCATCGTCCCCGACGCGTCAACGCGGTCGCTGAAGTCGAAGATCCGGTCCATCGCTGCGGCAAGGTCCGGGTCATCCTTCCGCATGTTCTTCACCTGGGTCTTGAAGGCCTCGAGCTGCCGACGCAGGTCCACTGCGGAGTACGGCTCGTCCTTGGGCTTGGCGGGCTCGTCACCGATCATCAGGTTGGTGATCTCATCGTTGCTGTCCTTCTTGGTCACCTTGGACAAGTCGATGATGCGCCCATCGGGCAGCACCACGCTGTCGCGCGGGAGCCCTTCGGCCTTCATGATCACGCGCGCCTTGATCGTGTCGATGTAGGCGATCAGCTCACGACCGGTTTTCTGGATGCCTTGGGCCTCCGTCCATGCCGAACCGTATTTCTCAGGCTTCTCCTTGGCGTAATCCTCAAAGGTCTTGTACTGCGCGTCCACCTTGTCCTTCAGGGAGAGCTTGGTGGTCTCGAGGCCATTGTTGATGGTCACGAAACTGTCGAGGATCTCCTTGGAAACGTTCAGTGCCAGAAGGGCTGTCAACACGAGGTACATCATGTTGATCATCTTCTGTCTGGGCGACAATTTGCCACTTGCCATTTCTTGACCGGGTTTGGGTTATGGTTCCTGGTTGGTCAAGCGGGCTCAGTTCACGCGCATGGCGCTGAGCATGTTGCCGTAAACAGTGTTCAGCTTCTGCAGGTTGTCGCTGAGCTCGGCAATGTTCTCCTTGTATCGCTTGGTGTCCGCCACCGAGTTGTTCAAGTTGGTCATCATCTCGTTCATGCCATCGAAAAGCTTGTTCGCAGCATCGAGCTTATCGCGGCTGGCCCGCAGTTGCATCTCGTACATCTCGTTCAGGGCGGTGAGGTTGGTGCTCATCTGCCTGAGGCCCTCGCCCGCATTGCGGCCTGATTCCACGTTCTGTGTTAGGCCGACGAGGCTCTCGCTGGCCTTCGCGTAGCTGTCGCTCAGCGTGCTCACCTTGCCTGCGGCGTCCTTCAGGCTGGTGGTGTACTCGTTGGTTGCGCTGGCCGCACCCGAGATCTGGCCCATCTGCCGGGCGTTGTCGCTCAGGTTGCGCATGCCGTCGCCGAGGCTGGCGATTAGCTCGGGCTCGATCTTGGCGCTCTCCAGCATGTCATCCAATTGCTCGGTGATGGAGCGCTGATCCTCCTGCTTGAAGTCATCGCCCTCCGACTTCTCCCCAGTGGCGAGCTCCGGGTACACCAGGCTCCAATCCGGATCCTCGTGCGGCGGCTCGAAGGCCGAGAAGAAGAAGATGATGGCCTCGGTACTGAGGCCGAGGATGAGGAAGAAACTGGCCAAGGGCCAGTGCTGAATCTTGAAGAGCGCGCCTACAATCACGACCGCTGCACCGATTCCGTACAGTTTGGCCATGAAGTTCTTCCACTTCTTGCTGCCGGGTTTCATCGTTCGTCCTTGCGTTTTAGAGGTTCGACTGAGAGTTAAGGGAATGGCTGATGAATGCGGCAGCGCTGGTTCAGTAACGGCCGCGGTTCACAGTTCGGTCTAGAGGTCTTCGGCGTTCACGGCCTTGCCGCGTCCCAGGTAGGTCATCACGGAGCGGAAGCCGATGTAGGCTTTGGTGGTGTCCTGGTACTCGTAGCTGCGCGTACCGGTCTGCATGTAGTAGCCGATATCCTTCCAGGAGCCGCCGCGGATCACCTTGCGCTTCAGGGAAGGCGCGTCCGTGGCAAGGGCGTCGTAGCTGTACTCCGGGTTCAGGTCGTGGGCGAAATCGTACACGCTCTCATCGTAGGCGGTGCTGGTCCACTCGCTCACGTTGCCGGCCATCTGGTAGAGGCCGTAGTCGTTCGGAGTGTAGCTGTCCACCGGCACGGTGTGAAAGCCGCCGTCGTCCACGTAGTTGCCATGTAAGGGCTTGAAATTGCCCAGGAAGCAGCCCTGACGGTTGCGCACGTAAGGGCCGCCCCAGGGGTAAGGAGCGAGGTCCAGGCCACCACGCGAGGCGTACTCCCATTCGGCCTCGGTCGGAAGGCGGAAGCGGTTCACGTATGCCTCGCCATTGTGCTCCAGCCAGCTATTCATCAGCTGCGTGCGCCACACGTTGAAGGCGTTAGCCTGCACCCAGGTGACGCCCACCAGCGGATAGTCATCGTAGGCCGGGTGCCAGAAGTAGTTCTCCGTCATCGGCTCGTTGAACGAGTACGTGAAGTCATGCACCCACACCAAGGTGTCCGGGTACACGTTGATGACCTCCTTGATGATGAACTTGCTGCGGTCGCTGTGGCCGCGGATGGCGTTGTTCTGGCCCTTGGTGTTGGTGTAGCTCAGGTCCAGGTCGCGCGCCCAGTTGCTGGGGGTGCCTTTGCGGGCCGCTTCCTTCAGGTCGATCCAGTAGTATTCGAACATGAGCTTGCGTGAATCGATCTCCTTGCGGCGGTAGAAGCGCTCGCTCTCGCTCAGGAACATGTCGGCCAAGGCCTCGCGCTCCTCATCGCCCCACCAGTTGATTCGGGTCCGCCAGTTGAGCTTGGGCGGGTCGAGTTCCTCCCCGAACTCATCCTCGGTGATCACGTGCTCGCCGATGTCCTCGTCGCCCAGCGTGCGCTTGGCGATGGAATCGCGCACGTACTCCACGAATTGGCGGTACTCGTTGTTGGTGATCTCGGTCTGGTCGATGTAGAAGGCCTGCACCGAGACCGTCTTGCTCTTGTTATTGATCGCGTAGGGCACGTCCTGGTCGCTGGGACCCATGACGTAGCTGCCCATGGGGATGTAATTCATCCCGTACGGGTCAATCTGGAACCAACCGGGCCTGCCCAGGGATCCGGTCAGTTGCCCTTGACCGCCACCGCCGCAGCTCGCCAGCAAGCCGATGGCGCCGAGATACAAGATGGGACGTTGCATGTTCTTCCTGTTTTGCCGATCGGTTCTTCCTTGCAGGGATCCTTGACGAATGATGTCACGGGTAAGCGAACACCACAGACGAGGCACTTTACGGCAGGTGAGGTTCGTGGGTTTCGGAGGTTCAGAGGAAGCGGACGCTGCCGTGGCGGTGCACCACGGGCGGTTTCACCAGGAGGGTGCAGAAATTCAGCATGATCTCGTGGCTCCCGCTGCTGTAGTTCCGGAGTTTGGAGGTGGTCACGTCATAGCTGTAGCCGATGCGCAGCAACGACTTGGAGGTTGGTTTGAACTGGTAGCCGATGAGCGGCGAGATGGCATCGCCGCTGCTGTACGAAACGCCCAGCCAGACCATGTTATTATAGAGGAAATTGGCCGTGAGGTCGAACTGGGTCGAGGTGCCGTCGGACTTGATCAGCGCGCTTGGCTGGAGCATGTACTTGGGGTTGCCCTTGATCTTCCAATTGTAGCCCGCCTGCACGAAGTAGTGCCTGCGCTGCTGCACGCCCACGTTCCGCATTTCCACCTCCGTAAGGTGCGTGCTGCTGATGCCCGCCCACAGCTTCGGGCTGGTGTAATAGAGGCCGAAACCCAGATCCAGGGACATGTCGGTGTTCCCGTTGGCCGGAATCGCGCTGTCATCGGTCACGCCATCGGTGGCAATCCAGTTGTTACCGAGGGTGTGGCTCATCATCCCGAAGGAGAGGCCCGCCCCGAACGTGCCAGGACCCAAGCGGCGGTGGAAGGAATAGTGAAGGCGGGCGTAAGTGCTCTTCTGCTGGCCCAATTCATCGAGGAACACGGAGAGGCCCACCCCGGAACTGATCCGGGCGATCTTGGCTTGGGCGTTGAACAGAGCCGTCTTGGGCGCCCCATCGAAGCCGGTCCATTGCTGCCGCAGCATCAAGGTTCCGCATAGCTCGCCAGAGGTTCCGGCCACTGCAGGGTTGATGGAAAGGCGATCGAACATGTACTGCGTGAACTTCGCATCCTGCTGGGCGAACGAGGCGCCCACGAATGCTGCGCAGCCAACTGCGGTAGCTATCCCCCTCATGCTTGTTTTCCGTTCGGTTTGGAGCCTTACACACGATGGGACAGGCTAAGCCTGCCCCAGAACCGGCGCCAATATAGCAATTCCGGTTTCCTGCAAATTCCTGTTAAGCCCCGCGCGGCTCCCAGACCCCTGCTTCCTTAGAACTCAGGCCAGCTTCTGGAAGGTCCTCCACCAGCGGTCCGGGACCTCTTCCCGGCAAGCGGCCTGGTAATCGGTGTAGGAACAGGGCACCAGGTGATGCCTCTCGAAGCGGGCTTCCTGCTCGGCCTTGTAAGGCACGTCCATCCACCAGCGGTCGCTGATGGAGCTCTTGTAAAAGACCAGCTCCTGCTCATGCCCGCGTATGGGGATTCGGAACCGGGTGAATCGCTTGCGGTCCAGCCAAGGAAGGTCGTTGGTGCGGCTGCGGAAGCCATCGAGGAAGCACCAGATCATCTGGGCGGCCAGCTGCGCGGTCACCCCGTCGAGGTCGCGCTCCGGGTCGAGCTCGTAGAATGCCAGCGAGCTCACCTTTTCGCTCACCCCGGCGTAGCGCAGCAGCTGGCAGGCCTCATCGCCTGCCAAGCCATTGGGGCCGGGCCGGGTGGTGCCCGGCGCGTCGGCACGGCGGATGGCGCTGAGGTCCACGCTAAGGGTGTCGGCGTTGCGCAGCACGGGCTCGGCGTCGGCGATTTGCTGGCGCAGTTCACCCAAGCGGTGCGTGTCGAAGAGCAGGCGCTCCATGAGCTCGATGCCCGCTTGGTCGGCGAAGTAGGTCTGGTAGCCGAGGTTACTGTAGTTGAAGAGGTAATTAGGTTGGCGAAGCACGATATGGCTGAGGTAACTGGTATCGGCCAGCCCTTGGCCCGGCTCGCCTAGGTCGAAGCGGCCGTCGATGCAGGCCAGGTTCACCGTGCGCTGCAGCTTCTCGTAGGCGAGGTATTGACTGAACGTGTGACCTTGGCCGCCGCCGAGGAGCACGGGCACGATGTTCAGCCGCATGAGTTCCGCGAGCGTCTCGGCCACCGCGTGCTGGGTATCGGCCGCTGAGGCCCCCGGCTGTATGTCGCCGAGGTCCACCAGGCTCACCGACGAAGCGGGTTGGAAGAGTTTGTACAGCTCTTCCCGAATAACGTCGGGGGCCTTCACGCAGGAGCGCGGGCGCGCATGGCCGGGATCATCGAGCACGCCGAAGAGCGCCACCTGCTTGCCTTCGAGGCTGGGGAAGTCCTTGCCGTGGCTGAAGAAGACGGTGCCCTCACCGAGCGATTGGGCGCTCCACTCCGGCCGGTTACGGCCGAAGCGCTCAGAGGGCTGGAAGTAAATGCTGATGTCCATGCGGTGGCTGCTGCGCCATGCCGGTTCGGCGCCGTGCGAAATTGCCGCGATGGAACCCGCTCAACAGCCCGGCCGCGAGGCCAACTGCGCACAGCAGCGTGTTGGAAGATCAGGCTTTCTTCTTGGCCGGCTTCTTTCTGACCGCCTTTCCCGCTTTGGCGGGAGCTGAAGGCTTGGCGGGAGCTTTGGCCGCCGACCTCGCAGCACCGCGCCGCGTTTTCTTCCCGCCTTTCTTGTCCGGCGCCGCGCCGATCAGCGCCTGAGCCTCTTCCAGCGTGAGCGCTTCCGGCGCCTTGTCCTTCGGCACGTTCGCGTTCTTGTTGCCATCGGTCACGTACGGCCCGTAGCGCCCCTTGAGCACTTGGATGCTGGAGCCCTCGAATTCCCTTAGGATGTTCTGTCGTGCACCGACGAGCTTGGCCTCAATGAGTTCGATACCGCGCTCCAAGGTCACGGCATTCGGGTCCTCGTTCTTCGGGATGTTGGCGTAGGTCTTCGCCAATCGCACGAACGGCCCGAAGCGGCCGCGGCCCACCACGAGCATCTCGCCCTTGTACTCACCGAGGTCACGCGTGGCGTTGGCCACCTTCTTCAGGTCGATGAGTTCCACCGCCCGAACGAGGGTGATTTCCAGCGGGTCATCGTCCGGCGTGAGGCTGGCGTAGGTACTGCCCAGGCGCACGTAGGGGCCGAAGCGGCCAATGCCCACCGAGCACACTTCGCCATCGCGCTCGCCCAAGGTGCGCGGCAGCTTGAAGAGGTTCATGGCCTGCTCGAAGGTGATCGACTGGATGCTCTGATCCTTGCGAAGGCTCGCGAAGCGCGGCTTGTCCTCGTCCTCGGCGCTGCCGATCTGGATCATGGGCCCGAAGCGGCCGATGCGGGCCACCACGTCCTTGCCGCTCACTGGATCCTGGCCCAGGACGCGGGCGCCTGTGGCGCGATCCGCTGTTTCTTTCACGGTGCCCAACGTGGCATGGAAAGGCTTGTAGAAGCGGGCGATCATCTCGCGCCAATTCTCCTTGCCCTCGGCGATCACATCGAACTCCTCTTCGACCTTGGCGGTGAAGTTGAGATCGACGATGCTGGGGAAGTGCTCCACCAGGAAATCGTTCACCACCATGCCGATGTCCGTAGGGAAGAGCTTCTGCTTCTCTGCACCGGCGTTCTCCGTGGCGGTGACATCGGTGATCGTGTCGTTCGCCAGGGTGAGGATGCGGTAGGCGCGCTTGGTGCCTTCGCGGTCCTCCTTCACCACGTAGTTCTTCTTCTGCACGGTGCTGATGGTGGCCGCATAGGTGCTGGGCCGCCCCACGCCGTTCTCCTCCAGCGCCTT
>CAZFBP010000091.1:0-10896 GCA_964517255.1 uncultured Chryseobacterium sp. | reverse complement strand
AGGAAGGCGTGAAGTTCCAGAGCCACATCGATGGCAGCACGCACTTGTTCACGCCCGAGAAGGTGATGGACATCCAGCGCAGCATCGGGGCCGACATCATCATGGCCTTCGATGAATGCACGCCGTGGCCCTGCGAGCGCGCTTACGCCGAGAAGAGCATGCACCTGACGCATCGCTGGCTCGACCGCTGCATCGCGCGCTTGGCGGAGACGCAACCGAAGTACGGCCACGAGCAGGCGCTCTTCCCCATCGTGCAAGGCAGCACCTTCGCCGAGCTGCGCGAGCAGAGCAGCGAGTACATCGCCAACAAGGGCGCGGCAGGCAATGCCATCGGCGGCCTCAGCGTGGGCGAGCCCGAAGAGGAGATGTACGCCATGGCCGAGCTGTGCTGCGGCATCCTGCCGATAGACAAGCCGCGCTACCTCATGGGCGTGGGCACGCCTTGGAACCTGCTGGAGAACATGGCGCGCGGCATCGACCTGTTCGATTGCGTGATGCCCACGCGCAACGGACGCAACGGCATGCTCTTCACCCGCGAGGGCATCGTGAACATCAAGAACAGGCAATGGGCTGACGACCATTCCCCGCTCGACCCCGGCGCGCATAGCTGGGTGGATACCGCCTATTCCCGCGCCTTCGTGCGCCACCTGTTCCAGAGCGGCGAGATGCTGGGCCAGCAGATCGCCAGTCTGCACAACCTCGGCTTCTACCTCGGCCTCATGCGCGAGGCGCGCCAGCGCATCCTCGACGGTAGCTTCACCGCGTGGAAGAACGAACTGCTCCCCAAGATGAAAGCGAGGAACTGATCCCGGAACAACAGGGGGCGTCAGCGCACGTGCGCGCGGCCACCGCAACTGATCAGGGCAACTGACAACCCACCCCGGTGCTCCACCTCCTCGACCGCTATATCCTGCGCAAGTTCATCGGCACCTTCCTGATGATGATGGTGCTGATCCTGCTGGTGGCCGTGGTCTTCGACCTGAGCGAGAAGACCGAGGACTTCGCGCGCACGCATCCCAGCGCGGCGGTCACCGCGGAGTACTACCTGCACTTCACGGTGTTCTATGGGAACCGGTTCAGCGGCCTGTTCACCTTCCTGGCGGTGCTGCTGTTCACCAGCCGCCTGGCGCACCGCAGTGAGGTGATCGCCATGCTCAGCAGCGGTGTGAGCTTCCCGCGGCTCATGCGCCCCTACGCCATCGGCGCCACGGTCATCGCCATCGTCAGCCTCGTGGTGAACCATCTGGTGCTGCCCAAGGCCAATGAGCGCCGCCTGGTCTTCGAGGAAGAGTACGTGAGAGAAGTGGCCTTCGCGGTGAAGGACCGCCACCTGCACCGCGAGATCGCGCCGGGCCTGCTGGCCTACGGCGAGCGCTACGGCGCCGACGAGCAGACCCTGTACACCTTTGGGCTGGAGCGATGGAGCGATGGAGCCCTGCAGAGCAAGCTGGACGCCGACCGCGCCGCATACGACAGCACCAGCGGCCGCTGGCGCGTGGTGAACTACACCGTCCGCGACATCAAGGAGGGCGGTGACCGGATCATCCGAGGCATCGAGCTGGACACCTTGCTGCCCTTGAAGCCCAACGACCTCGGCCAGCGCGTTGAGGCGGCCATGGCCCTCACCACCCCGGAGCTCAACACCTACATCGCCGACCGGCGGCGCCAGGGCGATGGCAAGGTGGGACCCTACCTCATCGAGAAGCACCAGCGCACAGCCTACCCGCTGGCCACCTACATCTTCACGCTCATCGGCGTGGGCCTGGCCAGCCGCAAGGCGCGCGGCGGCACCGGCCTGCACCTGGCCGTGGGCGTGATGCTCGTGCTCGTGTACTTCTTCGTGGTGCAGTTCACCACCGTGGCCGCCACCACCGCAGGGCTGGACCCCTTCCTCGCCGTGTGGCTCCCGAACCTCGGCTACGCGCTCATCGGCGCGCTGATCTACCGGAGCGCGCCGAAGTAGCCCGAGCCTCCCGATACGCTCCTTCCATGGGCATGTCGATTCGCATGCATGGCCGGGGTCCTCACGAAGGAAAAAGCTGGGGTGCGAACCGAAAGGGTTTGCCATGCCGGGCTCGACCCGTCATCTTGAACAGGCCAAGGAGCGAATGCGCGCAGGGCGGGGTGGTCTTGCTCCGCTCTGCGCGCGGTTCTTACGCGGATGCGCGAGCGCAATGCGGATGTGCCCGTCCCGCTGGCAATGAGGAAGAGGGTGGCGTGATCCTCCGGGCCGACGCTCATGTTCAGCAAGGCGACCACCGGGAATGGAACCTTGGTTCGCATGGTAGCGCATGGTGCTGAGAAGCGAACCGCCGATCATGCCCAGGCCGCTCTCCTTGGGCACCCAATGCTTACTTACCCCGGCTGTCCTTGGGGATTTCGGTGATGCCGTGAACGCATCACGGGACACTCTGCCCGGGGAGTGCCGTGCCTGGAGCACGTCATCGGGCACGGGCTGCGCTCAACCCACCCATTCCGCCCAGCTCGTGGCCGTCTCCTGCAAACGAGCAGCGCAGAGCTTCACATCGTTCGGCAGTTCGGGCACCAGTTCCTCCACGATCGCGAGCAGTATGTTCTCACAGGTGGGTTGATAGGAAGTGAATATCACTCGGCCGAACATGGGTTCATCGGCCTTCACGGCAGCGCGTTCCTTCTCATGCAGGAAGAGCGCGTGATCGAAGCGCTCGACGATGGGCTTCACCAACGCTTTCAGCTCGGCGAAGTCGATGACCATGCCGTCCTTGGGATGACCGGGCGCCACCGTCGGCGCGCCGCTGATGGTGACATCCAGCACATAGCTGTGACCGTGGATGTTGGCGCACTGCCCATCGTGGCAGCGCAGGGCATGGGCCATCTCGAAGGTGAAGCGCTTGGTGACGCGGACGGTGCGGGTGCTGCTCATGGTCGGCGAAGATCAGCAGGAGGCAGCACTCTCCTTCGACTCCCAAAGCCGGGACTTATCCTTCGGAAAGGGAAGGCCCGGCTCCGGTATGAACCGGGCCGGGCCTTCGAAAGAGATGTGCTTACTTGTTCGGAGCGGCAGGAGCCTCTTCCGTTTTCACGTCGTCGTGCGTGTGTGCTTCGGCCTTGCCGTGGCAGGCGGCCTTGCCACCTTTGGCCTTCCCCGCGCAGCAACCTGCGCCTTTGGCCTCCGGCAGCGGGGCGGCCTCAACGGCGGCAGGTGCGGCGCTCAATGCGGCATCGCCCTCGGTGGGTGCCAAGCCCGCGTCGGTGTGGTTGGCTTCGGCCTTGCCGTGGCAGGCGGCCTTGGCAGCGGCGCCCTTGTGAGCGCAACAGGCGGCCTTCGGCGCCGCATCATCTTGCGCGGGCGCGACGGCCTCCGCGGTCTGCTTCTCTTTCTTCTGCTCAGTGGCCGAGGTCTGTGCCGTGGCAGTCGCTGTGATGAAGGCCAGGGCAAAGAGGCTGAGGATGATGCGCATGGGTCCTGTGTTTTGAAGGGCCGAAAGTAAGGGATCAGGGGGTCGGTGCCGAATCGCCCTGGGCATCGAGCTGGATCATGCCGAACACGGCGTAGTTGATGATGTCCAAGAAGTTGGCGTCAATGCCCTCGCTCACCAACGTGGCGCCTTGGTTGTCCTCGATGCTCTTGATGCGCAGCAGCTTCATCAGGATCAGGTCCACGAGCGAACTGACGCGCATGCTCCTCCAGGCCTCGCCGTAGTCGTGGTTCTTGCGGGTCATGAGGTCACGGGCCGCATGCTGTTGCCGGATGACCTGGTCGGCCGCCTCAGCGGCGCTCAGGTCAGGCGCATCCACCACGCCCCTCTCGATCTGCACAAGCGCCATGGCGGCGTAGTTGATGATTCCGATGAGCTCGGGCCGGATGCCTTCGCCCACCTTGCTCTCCCCCACTTCCTGCAGGGTGCGGATGCGCTGTGCCTTGATCAGGACCTGGTCCGTGAGCGAAGGCACGCGGAGGATGCGCCAAGCAGTGCCGTAGTCCTTCGCCTTCTTGAGGAAGAGGTCGTGGCACTCCGAGATGACGGCGTCGTACTGCTGATGGGTCCGTTGCATGCGGCGGGCGATCTTCGGCCCATGATGGCGGGCGAAAGTAGCGCGGCAAGCAGCCTGACATGGCGGGTGAAGGACCGTCTGGTCGAAGTGCCCTTGCCTGCCGTGATGGGCATCCTCAACACCACGCCCGACTCCTTCCACAGCGGGAGCAGGGTCGATGCGGACAGCGCCCTGCGCGCGGCGGAGCGCATGCTCGAGGAAGGCGCGGCCATCCTCGACATCGGCGGCATGAGCACGCGGCCGGGATCGGAGGAGGTGAATGTCGAGGAGGAACTGAGGCGTGTCGTGCCCGTGGCGTCCGCGATCCATTTGCGCTTCCCGCAGGCGCTGCTCAGCATCGACACCTATCGGGCACGCGTGGCGCGCGAAGCCGTGGCCGCCGGCGCGGGCCTGGTGAACGACATCGGGGCCGGGCTGCTGGATGAGGACATGCTCGCGACGGTCGCGAGCCTGCACGTGCCGTACATCGCCATGCACATGCAGGGCACGCCGCGCACCATGCAGGAAGCGCCGGGTTACAAGGATGTGACGGCCGAAGTGACGCTCTTCCTCAGCCAACGACGCAACGCGGCGCGCGCCGCAAGCATCGCGGACGTGGTGCTCGACCCCGGCTTCGGCTTTGGCAAGAGCACGGCGCACAACTACGCGCTGCTGAATGGGCTCGGCTCGATCAACGCGCTGGGCGCCCCGGTGCTCGTCGGCCTCTCCCGCAAGCGCATGATCAACGCGGTGCTGGGCACCACGCCGGATGAAGCGCTGAACGGCACCACCGCATTGAACACCGTCGCGCTGCTGAATGGCGCGTCGATCCTGCGCGTGCACGATGTGAAGGAGGCCGTTCAGTGCGCGCGGCTGCTGGCGGCGCTCCGCGATCAGAAGTAGGCGCGCTTGCGCTTCTTGCGACGGTTGGCGGCCTGCGCGGCGCGCTTCTGCTTATCGCGCTCGCCGATGGCGCGCTCGTAGAGCACCATCACGCGGGCCGTCTCGCCCCGCATGCGGTCCGTGTACTCGATGTCCCAGCTCAGGTTGCGCACGCTGTGCTTGTAGCTGCTCATGCCCACGGGAAGGTCGAAGAGCTCGAAGTCGAAGCCCTCGATGAATGCGAAGAGCGTCATCTGCACGTCCATCTCGTAGAACGGGACATCCGGGAACAACGGTACTTCGCTGGCGTCGATGCGCACGTACTTCGGCACCAGGTCCTTGCGGTAGTACCACACCTGGTAATCGTAGCCGCGCTCGAGGAAGACCTCGTACTCGCCCTTCCAATTGGTGAAGATGGTCTCGCGTTCCACGCTGTCCTTCACCAGGCGCACCTGCACATCACGCATGCCATCGCCGCTGAAGTACTCGGTGACGAGACCGTGCAGCCGGATATGGAACCCCTGCGATGGCCAGGCGCATGACATGAGCGCCGCCATCGCGCACGCGCGCTTCCATTTCATCCTGCCCACCTCCATCATCCGCAAGATTATCAGGGATCGGCCGCTAAGGTGGGAAAAGTTCGACAGACCCATCTTTGGCGCAAACCAAGGGCCCATGCTCCGCAACCTGCGCGCCTCCGAGAATTTCCACATCGTGCTCTGGCTCGTGAAGGACCTCTGCTGGGTGATGATCTGGAAGCCGCTGGGCCTGGCCATGTTCGTCCCCACCTTCCTGCTGGCCATCGTGATCGCGTGGCGGTCGCGAGCGGAGATCGGCGAACTGCTGCACAGCCTCGCCGTGGTGTGCTGGATCGCGGCCAACGGCATCTGGATGATCGGGGAGTTCTGGTTCAACGACACCAAGCGCCATTGGTCCGTGCCCTTCTTCGTGGCGGGCCTGCTGCTGGTGGGCTGGTACTACATCGTGGTGCTCCCGCGCAGGCAGCGATCCGCCAGTGCTCCTGGCGCAACGCAGGCTTAACACCGGCCGCAAGGGCCGCCTCTACTTTCGCCGCCCGCCAACCGCGGGTTCCGCCCATCGGCGCGCGATCGAACATGGAGGCCCATCCCAACCTGAGGCTGCGCATCATCCGCACGCTGGGCATCACGCTGGCGTGGATGGCCGTGGGCGCGGTCAGCGCGGTCTTCGAGCATCGGGCGCTCGCCGATGCCCGGGTGGAGGAGGCGATCTGGCCGCGACTTCTTGATCATCTGCTGGAAGCGGCCTGCGCCGGCGTGCTGGGAGGCGGCGTGTACATCTTCGTACTGCGCGATCGCTTGCGTCACCTCTCCTATTTCCCCGCGCTCGCGGTGATGGCGCTGCTCGTGGCCGTGGTCCTGGGCGCATGGAAGGCCGCGTGGCCCTCTTGGCAGGATCCGCTGGGCGCCTCTTTCACGGACCGCGTGCTCAGCCTGGACTGGCTGGGCCATTACCTCTACTGGACCGCGCTCATGGGCGGCACCATGCTCATGGTGCGCCTCAGCGACCAGTACGGCTTCGGAGGCATCGCCCACCTCGATGGGCGCTACCACCGGCCCAAGCAGGAGCTGCGCATCTTCATGTTCCTGGACATGCGCTCCAGCACGATGATCGCGGAAGAACTCGGCCATGCGCGCTACTTCCAGCTCATCAACGAGCTCTTCCAGGACATCACCGATCCCATCGTCCATTCACGCGGGGAGATCTACCAGTACGTGGGCGATGAGATCAGCGTGAGCTGGACATTGCGCAAAGGGATCAAGAAGCAACGCTGCATCCGCTGCTTCCTCGATATCCGGGCAAAGCTGAGGAAGCGCGGCCCGTACTACCGCGATCGTTACGGCATCAGGCCCACCTTCAAGGCAGGCTTCCACTACGGCGAGGTCACCACTGGCGAGGTGGGCCTGGTGAAGAAGGAGCGCATCTTCAGCGGCGATGTGGTGAACACCGCCGCACGCATCCAAGAGACCTGCAACGCGCAACAGGTGGATAACCTGGTCAGCAAGGAACTCCTCGACCTGCTGCGTCAAGAGGGCCCGTTGCCCGCACGGGAGGTTGGCAGCATCGCCCTCAAGGGCAAGCGCTCCACCATGAGCCTGTGGACCATCGAGCCGGGCGACGGGAAGACCGCCGGTCAGTAGATCCAGGTGCGGCGGCGCGAGGCCACCACGGTCATGCCCAAGGGGCTGCGGTACAGCGCGCGATCGCCAAAAAGCGCGAAGCCGTCGATGGCCGCCTCTGTGCCGAATCGGAAACGCTCGCCGCGATCGATGCCGCGCAACTCGCGATTGATGTCGAGGTAGGCCAGCAACCCGCCTTCCACCTGCCATTGCTCCGGCACGTACGGCTCCACCACCAGGCTCGCGCCGTTGCGGAAGAGCATCAGACGGCCGCGTTCCAGGTACAGGAGCAGGCTGTCCTTCACCCAGTACTCCGTAGGCGGCGCGTCGAGCACGCGATGCTTCACGCCGCGCTCGAAGCACTGCAAGCGTCCGTTGCCGTCCACGAAGGCGATGAGGCCAGCACCCGCCTTCGCCGTGGCAGGGCGCAGGTCGCTCAACTCATGCTCTTGGTCGCCATAGAGCGCCTTGAAGATGCGCGCATGGCCATCCCACCAGCCAACAACGCCGCCGCCCGCCACGGCGATGCCCACATCCGTGCTGTCGCTCAGCACGCTCACCTTTCCGCGCCGGTACATCGACAAGCGCCGCGCCTCCTTGTTGAAGAAGATGAGCGCATCGGACCCCAGCAGCCATTGCGGGCGCTCGCTGCCGCGTTCAACGGTGGCCACGGTATGAACCGCACGGCGATGGATCACCCGCAATTCATGCATCGCCGAATCGTGCAGCACGATCAAGCTGTCGCTCACGCCGAACGACTCCACGTTCATCGCCAGCGCACGCGCCTTCCCCTCGCTGATGCCCTTCAGCGTATCGGCGCTGAGCCATGCGATGCGCTTGCGCGTGCCCAGGGGATCCGAGATGCCGCGATCGAGCACGTGCATACGGCGGCCCTCTGGGATAAAGACCTTGAGCTGCCCTTGGTGGTCGCGATAGACGAGCTGGCCCTCCATGGCATGCATCAGGGCCGGCGGGCGCGGCTCCAACTTCTCGAAGCGGCCGTTGGCCAAGCAGAGGAAGCGGTCCTCTGAAGTGGTGATGGGCACCGGCACTTGCGCCCAGGTGCCGATCAGATGGATCAGTGCCGCAGTATTGAGCAAGGCCCGTTTCACGCGTGCAAGGTCTTTCGCGCGAGCTCATGCACGCGCACTTCACGGCGCCTGCCCTTCACCGGGACGGTATGCTGCGGACCGATCTCGAAGCGTGTCGCCGCATCAGGCATGCGCTCGATCAGTTCGGCGCTCACCAGGATACCCACCTTCATGTTCTTGGCGAGGCCCTGTATTCGGCTCACGCTGTTCATCACATCGCCGCTCAAGTCAACCGTGCGCTTGATGTGGCCCACCTGCGCGCTGATCACACGGCCGCCATGCAGCCCAGCGCGGAACACCGGCACCAGGCCGTACTCGCGCTTCAGGTCGTTCTGGTGCTCCTTCAGCCGCGCCTCGATGTCGAAGTAGAGGTCGAGGCAATTGAAGTGTCGCGTGCCCACGCGCATGGGCCAGGTGAAGATCACCTCATCGCCCACGTACTTGTGGATATCGGCCTCGTTGCGCAGCACCGCATCAGTCATCAGCGAGTACACGTGATTCAGGAAGCGGTAGTAGCGCAGGTCGCCCAAGCGCTCGGCGATCTCGGTGCTGCCCACCAGGTCCATGGTGAGCACAACGCGCTCTTCACGTTTCGGCCGCTCGTAACGCCCCAGCAGGAAGCCCATGAAGGTGCGCCGGCCCATCCACTCCTCCACCTGCACCACAAGGATCGCGATGGAACTCACCACCACGGCGCGCAGCACCAGCCGGTAGAACTGCATCATGCCGAAGATCTCGATGATGCGGTAGGGCGCATCGCTGCTGAGCATGCTGAAGCGCTCGCCGCCCCAAAGCCAAGCGATCAGGATGAGCAGAACGGTGAAGAGGTTCACCAGAAGCACCTTTCCAAGGAACTGCAACGGCACCGCCAGCGCCCGGAACCGCCTTCCGAAGAGGTACTCCTCCAGCACGCCGGTCCATAAGCCGAGCAGCGCCCATGCGCCCAGCAGCGGCAGGCTCAGGTCATCGCCGGCGAAGAGGGTGAGCACCCAGGCCACCAGCGCCGCCACCAGGCCGTACTTGGCCACCTTGCGGAGCTTGTAGCGCGTAAGGGCTTCCATGAAGGGCCCTGCCGCGGCAGGCGGGCGCGAATGTACGCGGGGGCCAACCCTGGCCGGGGCCGCGCGCCCTCGTCCCGCTACCTTCGCCGCAGCATTCAACGCACATGCCCCAAGCATTCGACCGCATCGAGGACGCCATCGCCGATATCCGCGCCGGGAAGGCCGTGATCGTGGTGGACGACGAGGACCGTGAGAACGAGGGCGACTTCGTGACCGCCGCGCGCAACGCCACGCCGGAGATGATCAACTTCATGGCCACGCATGGGCGCGGCCTCATCTGCGCGCCGCTCACCGAGGAGCGCTGCACGGAACTGGAACTGGACCTGATGGTGCGCGACAACACCGCGCTGCACGAGACGCCCTTCACCGTGAGCGTTGACCTCAAGGGCCGCGGCACCACCACCGGCATCAGCGCCAGCGACCGTAGCAAGACCATGCTCGCGCTGATCGACCCCGCCATGCAGTCCAGCGACTTCGCGCGGCCCGGCCACATCTTCCCGCTGAAGGCGCGTCAAGGCGGCGTGCTTCGCCGCACGGGGCATACCGAAGCGGGCGTCGATCTCGCGCGCCTCGCCGGGTTCGAGCCTGCGGGCCTCATCGTGGAGATCATGAATGAGGACGGCAGCATGGCCCGACTTCCGCAGCTGCAGGGTATCGCGAAGCGGTTCGGCATGAAGCTGATCAGCATCGAGGACCTGGTGGCCTACCGCATGCGCACCGAGCGCCTTGTGGAGCGACAGGTGGATGTGCATCTGCCCACGCGCCACGGCGACTTCCAGCTCATCGCCTACAAGCAGACCGCCACCGGCGAGGAGCACCTGGCGCTGGTGAAAGGTGAGTGGAGGCCGGACGAGCAGGTACTGGTGCGCGTGCATTCATCGTGCGTCACCGGCGACATCTTCGGGAGCTGCCGTTGCGATTGCGGGCCGCAATTGCACCGCGCCATGGAGATGATCGAAGCCGAGGGCAAGGGCGTGATCGTGTACATGCAGCAGGAAGGGCGCGGCATCGGCCTGCTGAACAAGCTGAAGGCGTACAAGCTCCAGGAGCAAGGCGCGGACACGGTGGAGGCCAATCTGATGCTCGGCTTCGACATGGACGCGCGCGACTACGGCGTGGGCGCGCAGATCCTGCATGACCTCGGCGTGCGCAAGATGCGGCTGCTCACCAACAACCCGCGCAAGCGCACGGGCCTCATCGGCTACGGCCTGGAGATCATGGAGAACGTGGCCATCGAGATCGCGGCCAACCCGCACAACGAGCGCTACCTCCGCACCAAGAAGGAGAAGCTCGGCCACAGCCTGAGGCTGAAGTAGCCCCTACTGCTGAAGGGCCTTGTACCGCTTGCCGCGGAGCAATTCCCCCAGCGTATCGAACTCGCGGCGCAGCACCAGGCCTGCGCCCTGCGTGGTGGGCGCCTGATCGGCCTGATTCAGGTTGCGGTCGTTGGTGATCGAAAAAGCGCGCGCGCGGAATCGGCCCTCGCGGGTGATGAGGTACTCCAGCTGGAAATCGCCCATGAGCGAGTTGCTCGCGTTGGCATCGCGCGCGCCGTACTGCACGCCGAGGTTGGTGCTGAAGAGCAGGCGCTGATCGAAGAACTGCTTGCTGAAAGCCACCTCCAGCTCATCCTGGGTGATGGCATCGCCGGGGCGGTAGTTGAAGCCCAGGTCGAAATCGTTGCTGAGG
>CAZFBP010000090.1:0-11048 GCA_964517255.1 uncultured Chryseobacterium sp. | reverse complement strand
GACCACCACAGGAATCATCACCGCGATCTTCAGCGGCACCGGCACCGTGCAGGGTTTCTTCATTGAGGATCCGACCTGCGATGGCGACCCGGCCACCAGTAATGGACTTTTCGTGTACAACCCGAACACGACTGGACATGCTGCGGGCCAGCGTGTGAGCGTGAGCGGCGTCGTCACCGAGTACCAAGGCCTTACGGAGCTCACGAGCGTCACCAACATTGCGGTGATCGGATCCGGCAGTGTGGCGCCTGCCGACATTGATTTGCCCATCATGAATGGCGCCCAATGGGAGCAGTTCGAGGGCATGCTGCTGCGCTTCCCGCAAACGCTCAGCGTAACAGGCAATGAGACCTGGGCGCAGTACGGGGAGCTCGTGCTGGCTCCGCAACGGTTGTGCACGCCCACCGACACCGTTGACCCGAACGATAGCCCCGCGAGCGGAACGAGCAGCACCGGCAGCAGCAACGCGGCGGCGGTAGCAGCCAACGCCGATCAGAACAGCCGCAGCACCATCCTGCTCGACGACGGTCGTACTTCGACCTATCCCGATCCGCCACCGCTGATCGGCCCGCAAGGCACCGTGCGCTGCGGCAGCACGGTCACGAGCCTTTCCGGCGTGCTCATGTACTCATACAACAGCTACCGTTTGCAGCCCGTGGGCGCGGTGCCCTTGCAGCATGCGACCCGCCCATCGGCACCCAGCGTCGGCGGGCAGTTGAGGATCGCCTCGCTGAACGTGCGCAACTACTTCAGCACCTTGGGAGACAATGGCGCGAGCAACGCGAGCGAACTGCTGCGCCAGCGCACCAAACTGGTTGCGGCGCTTCAAGGATTGAATGCCGATGCGCTCGTGCTGTGCGAGTTGGAGAACAACGACCCAGCCTCCGCGGACTTGCTGGCCGGACTCAATGCCGCAGTGGGCGGCGGGTACGCGCAGATCGACCACGATGCGCCCGGCGCGTTCACGCGCTCGGTGATCTTCTACCGCGTGCAGTCGCTCACGCCCGTCACCAGTACATGGGCGCTCAACACGAGCACCTTCGAGCGCGCCCAGATCACGCAGGGCTTCAGCGCGAATGCGACCGGGAAGCGATTCCTGATCAGCATGGTGCATCTACGCAGCAAGCTCTGCAACAACGCCACGGGCACCAACCTCGACCAAGGCGACGGCCAGGGCTGCTACAACGCGCGCCGCAGGAGCCAGGTGCAGGAGCTGATCACGCACTGGGCGGGCATCCGCAGCACGGCGTGGATCCCCGGCCAGCTCATCATGGGCGACTTCAACGCCTACGACCAGGAGGACCCCGTGGACCGTATGCGCGCCGCCGGCCTTGTTGACCTTGTCACCGGCGTGCCGGCACCGTGGACCTACCAGTACGCCAACGCGTTCGGCTCCATCGATCACGCCTTCGCCACAACGGCCATGGCCGATGCCATCACGGGCGCGGCCGTCTGGGGCATCAACAGCGATGAGCCGCCCAATCTCGATTACCGCGATGCCAACACAGCGTTGTATCAGCCCAACGCCTTCCGCAGCAGCGACCATGACCCCGTAGTAGTCGGCATCGATGTGAATGCCATACCCGTTGGCGTGGCAGAAGCGCAGGAGCAGCCGCCGATCCGCTTCGCGTACGATGGCAGCCGTCGCCTCGCTCAGTGGCAGGGCGAGCAGCCGATTCGCGTGGGCTTGATGGATGCGTTGGGCCGGAGCGTGGCCGACTTGGGGCGGGCAGCCCAGCTTGAATTCGCCCTGGATGGAATGCCTGTCGGGGCCTACTTCTGGCGATGCGTGCTGGAAGGGGAGGAGGTTCCGGTGATGGGCCGCTTCGTGGCTTGGTGATCACTGGCCCTCGGCCTCGGCGCGTTTGATCTCCTGATCCAGGATCTCGTCCATCACCTTCAATTCCTGTTCGCTCACCTTGCGGTCGGTGCGGGCCTGCCGTTTCATGAAGCGGAACATCGCGGCCTTGCGGATCTCGTAGGCCACGTACACGGTGTACTCCTTGGTCTCCTCCTTCAGGTAGGTCTCCTCGCCAACCTTGCGCAGATCGGCCAGTTCGGTGCTCATCACCTCGCGGATCAGGCTCTGGAACTTGTCGGCCACGTCGGCGGCCTGCGCGTTCTCGGTCTGGCCCAGGTACTGATCGGTCACTGCGCGCACGCTCGTGCCCACCTGGCTGGCCACTTGGTTCTTGGCGTCGATGTCCGCCTTGCCCTTGGCGATGTTCTGTTTCACGCTCACCCCTTGGCCCACGCCGCGGAACCAGGTGCCATTGCTCTCGTACTTGCTACCGGAGAACGGGGTGTTCACCTTGGTGCCTTGCGGATTGGAGGCGCCCGACTTGCAGGCGGCTAGGGCCAACGTGAGGGCAAGCGTGATCAGGGGCAGGGTCGATTTCATGGTTTCCGTGGGTGATTTGCAGCGGCAATCGCTGCGGGATGGGATGGAAGGTTCGCGCCAAGGTTGGAAAAATCCGTGCCGCAGGATCGCGATCACCAAACGAATGTCATCTTTCGGTCCCAAACCTCAACACACCCATGAGAGCACTGAAGATCATCCTGATCCTGGTCGGTGGAATCGTAGTTCTGCTGGGCATCCTCGGCCTGATCGGCGATAACCAGTTCCGGTACGAGCGCTCCATCACCATCGCAGCGCCACCATCGGCCGTTTGGCCGCATGTCTCAACGTTCGCCGCCATGGATCAATGGAGCCCTTGGAACGAGATGGACCCCGCGATGAAGAAGAGCATGGAGGGCACGGATGGCACCGTAGGCGCCATCTCGCGCTGGGAAGGGAACGAAGAAGTGGGCAAGGGAGAGCAGCGCATCGACTCCATCGTGCCGAACGCTCTCGTGAAAGCTCGTTTGAAGTTCATTGAGCCTTGGGAGGCCGAGAACGACGCACTAGTTGAGCTGGCCCCGGATGGCGAAGGCACCAAGGTGACCTGGGCCATGGTCGGCGAGAACACCTTCATGAGCAAGGTCATGGGCAAGTTCATGGACATGGACGCCATGATCGGCAAGGACTTCGAGAAGGGCCTGGCCAAGCTGAAGACCCTCGCCGAAGAGACCTACGCTGCCCAGCCGAAGTACGAGATCACCAGCATGGAGTGGCCGGGCAAGAGCTATATCGGCAAGCGGGAGGTCGTGAAGTGGGGCGATATGAAGTCCGCCTTCGAGAATGGTTTCGGAGCTGGCATGGCGGCGGTGGGCACGGCCAAGATTGAGCCAACAGGCCCGCCCAGCGGCGTGTACTTCGAGTGGAACGAGAAGGAGATGACCACCGACATGATCGCCGCCATTCCAATAGCTGCCGATGCCAAGGCCAAGCTGAATGGCCAGGAGATCTACGACTCCCCGGCGAGCAAGGCGCTGATGATCGCGTACCGCGGTGGCTACGGCGGCATGATGGGCCCGCATACGGCGATGGACGAGTACATCAAGGCGCATGGCCTCACGCACCACACCAACGTGATCGAGGAGTACATCAAGGGTCCTGGCTCTGAGCCGGACAGTAGCCAATGGCTCACGAACATCATCTACCTGGTGAAGTAGAACGCAGAATTCCCTGAGGAAGCCCTGGCGTTCGCGCTCGGGCTTCTTTCTTTGAGGGCATGCCCCTGCGCATCACCGTTTGCCCGTACCGGCTGCTGTTCAAGCATCCATTCGGAACGGCGCACGGCCTTCGCGATGGCACCGATGCTCTTTTCGTCCGCGTCGAGGAGGATGGAATCGCTGGCCACGGTGAGATCACGCTGCCGCCATACGTGCGTGAGAACGTGCAGGAGGCCCGGCGCCGGATTCGCGAGATTGCACGGTTGCGCGCCTGGAGCGTGGAGAGCCTTATTGCGGAATTGGACACGCTGGCGGCGTTGACGGGCTCGCCAGCAACCAGGGCCGGGCTGCACAGCGCGCTCATCGACGCCTTGGCGCGTAGGCACGGGCGAAGCTTGGACGAAGAACTCGGCACAGCGGGGCGTGAGAAACCCGAGACTGTGATGACCATCGGCATCTGCACGCCACAGGAAGCGCTTGATCGGTTGCGCGAATTGCCACCAGAAACATCACTGAAGGTGAAAGTCGGCGATGGATTGGCTATCAGTAGGATAAGCGCTTTGGCCACAAGCACAAGAGCAAGGATCTTACTTGATGGCAACCAAGGGTTCAAGAGTGTTGCCGAGGCAGCCCGAATCGTCAGAGCAGTACCCATGGAACGGCTCATCGGAATCGAACAGCCATTCAGCACCGAGCACGACGATTGGAACAGAGAACTGAGCCGCGCGACGGGAGCCCTGGTGATCGCCGACGAATCACTGCAGGGGATCGAGGACCTAGCGCGCGTAACGGAGCTCTTCGACGGCGTGAACATCAAGCTCATGAAATGCGGCGGCTTGGATCGGGCATACCAACTGGCCGTGCGTGCGGAGATGTTCAACCTGCGCGTAATGCTCGGATGCATGAGCGAGAGTTCGCTGGGATGCGGAACCATGGCGCAGCTCGCCAGCGAGGCCCAGATTATTGACCTCGATGGGCCATGGCTCCTGAAGAACGATCCGTGGCGGGGGCTCGAACTTTCTGGCGGGCAGTTGCATATTCCGAGCACGCTCGGCAACGGTATTCGGGCTCTGCACCAGTTGTTCTATTCTGACGCATAATTTATATTATGTAAATCACGATAGCGCTGAATCCGACCCGACCAGTCGCGACCATGATGCCTTGTTCTTCCCCTGCCACCACGAGCCACGACCCTCGCATCGCCCCTCGCTCCTTCTGCGCTGCCAGCATGAGCAGCCTCCTGCCTCCTGATTTCCCTCTGCCAGAAATGACCGTTGCCGCTGCCACTTCACAACCGTGAAACCGAAAGAGCTGACCGCAGCCACCTGCTACCACTGCGGTGATGCCTGTGCCGAGGAGCATCGCAAGCATGATGGCCATGATTTCTGCTGCCACGGTTGCGAGGTGGTCTATGACCTGCTGAGCGAAGCGGGCCTATGCGACTATTACGACCTGAGCGCCAAGCCCGGTGTGAAGCAGCGCGCCACCGTCGATGAGCAGCGCTCCGAGCTCTTCGACCTGCCCGAGGTGCGCGAGCGCTTGGTGGAATTCAGCGAGGGCGGCATCACGCGGGTGCGTCTGCACGTGCCGCAGATGCATTGCAGCTCGTGCATCTGGCTGCTGGAGAACCTGTATCGGTTGGAACCGGCGGTGATCCGTTCACGCGTCGCTTTCGCCAGCAAGGAACTCAGCATCACCTTCCGCGAGGAGAAGCTGCCCTTGAGCGCGCTGGTGAAGCTGCTTCGCCGGATCGGCTATGGTCCGCAGATCAGCGCGTCAAGAAAAGACGCCACGGACAAGGTGCCGCGCATGGTCTATATCCGCTTGGGCGTAGCGGGCTTCATCTTCGGCAATACCATGATGTTCAGCTTCCCGGAGTACCTGGGCGCTGATGCGGAAGTGGGTCCGCTGGACAGCGGACTGAGGACCGGATTCCAGTGGCTCACTATCCTTTTCTCGTTCCCGGTCGTCTTCTTCCTGAGCACGGATTTCTTCCGCAGCGCATGGGCGGGCATCCGCAGCCGCACCATCAACATCGATCAGCCCATCGCCCTCGGCATCGTGGCGCTTTGGACACGCAGCTTATGGGAAGTGATCACCGGTTACGGCCCCGGCTACTTCGATTCGCTTGCGGGACTGCTCTTCTTCCTGCTCATCGGCCGCTGGTACCAGGCGTACACCTATCGCGCCTTGCGCTTCGATCATGCCTTGGAGGATTTCCTTCCGATCGTGGTGCTGCGGAAGAATCAACAGCGCGAAGAGCCCGTGAAGGTGAACGACCTGCGCCCCGGCGACACGATCGTGGTGCGCGACCAGGAGATCGTCCCGGTGGATGCCATCCTGCGCAATGGCACCGCGCACATCGACAACAGCTTCATCACCGGTGAGCCCCTCCCCTTGCGGAAAACCGTGGGCGAGACCATCCGCGCAGGCGGAAGGCAGCGCGGCGCGGCCATTGAGCTTGAAGTGGTGCGCGGTTTCGGCGAGAGCCGTTTGAAGCAGCTCTGGGCCGAGCAAAGCGGCGGTCATGAACGCCCGGCCATGCCGCGCATGATCGACGGCGTGGCGCGGCGCTTCACGGTGGCGGTGCTTCTCATCTCAATGGCAGCTGGACTTTTCTGGTGGGGCGCTGATCGTGCGCAAGTGTGGCCGGTGGTCACGGCCGTGCTGATCGTGGCCTGCCCGTGCGCGCTGGCCCTGAGCATGCCCTTCGCCTATGGCCACACCATCCGGCTCATGGGCAAGCGCGGGCTCTTCCTGCGCGATTCGGAAGTGGTGGAGCGCATGGCGCGCGTTGACACCGTGATCCTGGACAAGACCGGCACGCTCACCGCGCGCGAAGCGCATGAGGTGGAATGGGCAGGGCCGGCCCTCTCGGCGGAAGAATCGACGCTGGTGCGAGCGCTGGCGCGAAACAGCACGCATCCATTGAGCGCCGTAGTGGCCAGCGGGAATTTCCCGGGCAATGCAACAGTAGCGTCAGCCCTCCAGGTTGACCTTACGGGAATTGCCGTGGTCGATATCCACGAGATCGCGGGCCAAGGCGTCCATGGCAACGTTGATCACCACGCGGTGCGGCTAGGGTCGGCGATATTCTGCGGCGCGTCCGAAGCCAGGCGCGCGCACGGCGAATCGCATGTGCATGTCACGATTGATGGGATGCATCGCGGGCACTTCATCATCCGCAAGCGCACACGCGATGGGATCGCCGAGGCCGTTGGTGAACTGCGTGAGACGCTGCGCACCAGCTTGCTCACCGGCGATGCACAGGTGGACCCCGCACTAGCCCGTGCTTTCGTGGGCAGCGATGTCCGCGTGAATTGCTCTCCCACGGACAAGGCCGACGTGGTTCGCGAGCAGCAGGCGCAGCATCATCGCGTGCTCATGGTAGGCGATGGCTTGAATGACGCTGGCGCCTTGGCGCAGAGCGATGTGGGCATCACCGTCACCGAGACCAGTGCCGCCCTCACCCCTGCCAGCGATGCAATCATGGACGCGAACTCCGTGGCGCGGCTGCCCCACTTTCTGCGCATGGCCCGCCGCGCACGCCGCATCGTCCTCGGCAGCCTGGCGATCTCGCTCTGCTACAACGTGTTGGGCGTGTCGTTCGCGGTGAGCGGACACCTCACGCCATTGATCGCCGCGATCCTGATGCCTTTGAGCAGCGTGAGCGTGGTGGGCTTCGTGACGTTGGCGACGACGCTGGCGGCGCGCAGCACTCGTTGAGCCATCTGCTCCCGACCTTCGCGCACCCATGAACGAGCGCGTTGATATCCGTCTGCAGGCCATCGTTCTGGTAACGGGCGTGGTGCTCACGGCCGTCAAGTTCCTGGCGTGGTGGATCACGCATAGCAACGCGGTGCTGAGCGATGCGATGGAGAGCATCGTGAACGTGGTGGCCGGAGGGTTCGCGCTGTACGCCTTGATCCTGGCCGCGAAGCCTCGCGATCGGGAGCATCCCTACGGCCACGGCAAGGTCGAATTCATCAGCGCGGGGATCGAAGGCGCACTGATCGTGATTGCCAGCGTGGTGATCGTGGCGCGGGCCGCACAGGCGCTCATTCATGGGAATGAAGTGCATGAACTGGGCATCGGTATCGCGCTCACCACGGTCGCTGGCGCATTGAACCTGCTGATGGGCCTCGCGCTGCAAAGGCGCGGTCGCAATCAGCGCAGCATCACCATGGAGGCCAGCGGCGCGCACTTGCTCAGCGATGCATGGAGCACCCTCGCGATGCTCATCGGCCTTGTGGCCATTGCCCTCACCGGCATCCAATGGCTCGACAGCCTCTTCGCCATCGGCTTCGGAATCTTCATCCTGGTGCAAGGCGCGCTGGTGGTGCGGCGCGCGGTGGCGGGCATCATGGATGAGACCGACATGAAGGCCGCCACATCGGTGGTGGCGCTTCTCGAAGAGCACCGTCGCCCGCAGTGGGTCGACCTGCACAACTTCCGCGTGATCCAGTTCGGCCGCACGCTCCACATCGATTGCCATGTGACCTTGCCCTGGTACTACAGCCTCGAGCGCGCGCACGAGGAGATTTCAGCGATGGAGAAGCTGGTGAACGAGAAGGGCGATCGCCGCGTGGAGCTCTTCATCCACATGGACCCGTGCATTCCGGCTTCCTGTTCTATCTGCACCCTTGAGGTTTGCGACGAGCGCAAGTCGCCTCACCGTGAGCGGATCACCTGGGACCCGGCAAGCGTGCTGGGCAATACGAAGCACAGCAGCGGCGCGTGAGCGCTGGTTACGCTCGAATGCGGCGCGCATCAACAGGCGGAAGGCAATCGGTCAGGCCACTGGCCCTTGCGCGCTTCGCTGTGCATATCACGGTTGAAAACGCGCGCGTCATCCTGACAATGGTCAGCCGGTCGGCGCGGACCCGCTCGGGATCTTCGGCGCCCTTCCCATTCGCATCATGCTTACCAGAACCCAACAAAGCCAGGGCATCCGCATGGACCAGCCCACCCCCGTTAACCGCATCATTGACCGCAACGAGGCGCTCGCCGCCTCGCTCGCGTACTTCCACGGCGATGAACTCGCCGCCACCACATGGGTGAACAAGTACGCGCTCCGCGACGTGGCAGGACACCTGATCGAGCAGACGCCGATCGACATGCACCATCGCATGGCGCGCGAGTTCGCACGAATCGAGCGCAGCTTCGAGCCGCTGCCGCCCGAGCGCAAGGCGCTGCTCTCCGATTACGGCCGGAAACGGCATTCCTTGGATGAGTCGCGCATCCTGGATCTCTTCGACGGCTTCCGCGACGTGGTTCCGCAGGGCAGCGTGATGGCCTCCTTGGGCGACCCCTACCGCTTGGCCTCCTTGAGCAATTGCGTGGTGATCCCCTCCCCGCTCGACAGCTACGGCGGCATACTCCGCAACGACCAGCAGCTCGTGCAGCTCTTCAAGCGGCGCTGCGGAGTGGGCTTCGACCTGAGCACCTTGAGGCCCGAAGGAGCCCAAGTGAGCAACGCCGCCCGAACCAGCACCGGCGCTGTAAGCTTCATGGAGCGCTTCAGCAACACCACGCGCGAAGTGGCACAGAAGGGACGCCGCGGCGCGTTGATGCTCACCATGGACATCGCCCACCCCGATGTGGAGAGGTTCATCACCGTCAAGCAGGACCTCGCCAAGGTCACCGGCGCCAACGTGAGCGTGCGCGTGAGCGATGAGTTCATGCGGGCCGTCGATTCCGATGGCGACTTCACGCTGCGCTGGCCCGTGGAAGCCAAGGAGCCTGAGGTCACGCGCGTGGTGCGCGCCCGTGAGCTCTGGGACACGCTGATCACCTGCGCGCACGGCACGGCCGAGCCCGGCGTGATCTTCTGGGACCGCCAGCACCTCTACTCCACCAGCAGCGTGTATCCCGGCTTCCGCAACGAGAGCACCAACCCGTGCAGCGAGATCGCCATGCAGGGCGGTGACAGCTGCCGCCTCATCGCCATCAACCTCTACAGCTTCGTCACCGATGCGTTCACGCCCAAGGCGCGCTTCGACCACGAGCGCCTCGCCAAGGTGACCTATGAAGCGCAGCGGCTCATGGACGACCTGGTGGAGCTGGAGCTGGAGGCCGTTGACCGCATCCTCGCGAAGGTGGAGGACGACCCGGAGCCCGATGCCATCAAACGCGTGGAGCGCGAGACCTGGGAGCTCTTGCGCGATACCGGGCGCAAGGGAAGGCGAACCGGTTTGGGCTTCACCGGGCTCGCCGACGCGCTCGCGGGGCTGAACCTGAAGTACGACAGCGATGCCGCCCTCATCGCCACCGAGGACATCATGCGTACCAAGTGCCGTGCGGAATTCGACTGCAGCATCGATATGGCCATCGAGCGTGGGGCCTTCATCGGGTTCGACCCGGCCATCGAGCGCACGTCGGAGTTCACCACGATGCTGAAGGAGGAGCTGCCTGACGTGCATGCGCGCATGATGACGCACGGCCGACGCAATATCAGCATCAGCACGGTGGCGCCCACCGGCACCCTCAGCCTGCTCACGCGCACCAGCAGCGGCATCGAGCCCGTGTACATGCTCGGCTACACGCGTCGCCGCAAGGTTGTCAGCGGTGACCAGAAGGCGAAGGTGAGCTTCACCGATGAGCTCGGTGACCAGTGGGAGGAATTCACCGTGCATCACCCGCGCGTTCTGGATTGGATGAATGCGAGCGGGAAGAGCGACACCGCCGAGAGCCCCTACGCCGGCGCCACAGCGAACGACATCGACTGGCACAAACGCGTGCGCCTGCAGTCCGTTGTTCAGAAATACACCACGCACTCCATCAGCAGCACCATCAACCTGCCCAGCACGGCCACGGTGGAAGAGGTCGGTGGCATCTACCTGGAAGCGTGGAAGGAAGGGCTGAAGGGCATCACCGTGTACCGCGATGGCAGCCGCAGCGGCGTGCTGGTGGCCGAGAAGAAGGATGCACCGGCCGAGCAGCACGCGCATGTATCGCGCCCCGAACGCCTGGATGCAGACGTTCTGCGCTTCCACAACGAAACGGAACCGTGGATCGCCGTGGTGGGCCTGCTCGACGGCAAGCCCTACGAGATTTTCACCGGAAAGGCCAACGGCGGATTCGAACTGCCCAAATGGGTCACCAAAGGCTGGGTGGTGAAGCGCAAGGACGCCAAGCGCGGCAAGAACATCTACGACCTGGAATACGCCGATGCCGACGACTACCGCGTAACGGTGCAGGGCCTCAGCCGCACCTTCAACCCCGAGTTCTGGAACTACGCCATCCTGATCAGCGGCATGCTGCGCCAGGGCATGCCCCTGCCGAACGTGGCGGACGTGGTGGCGAACCTGAACCTGTACGACGCCACCTTGAACACGTGGAAGAACGGCGTGGTGCGCGCGCTGGCCCGTTACATCCCGGACGGCACCAAGGCCTCAGGCCGCAAGTGCCCCGAATGCGGCGACGCCGATGGCCTCTACTACGAGGAGGGCTGCCTGAAGTGCAAGAGCTGCGGACAGAGCAAGTGCGGGTGA
>CAZFBP010000089.1:0-11101 GCA_964517255.1 uncultured Chryseobacterium sp. | reverse complement strand
AGGAATTCCAACAGGTACAGCCTCTGCTAGATTCCAAGAATGAGTCACCCCAAGGAGCGACGACCAGTGGGCTAGGGGAGGATGTCGTTCAAGGTCGGTTCCCGCAAGCTTCAGCGGAGTTACTAGACGAGACGAGAATCCGTGAGCTAACCAGCTCTGGCGAATGGGAGTTAATAATCATGCGGAACGAGATTTTTGCGCGTCACGGGCTCATTTTCAAGCGTTCCGACCTAGACAACTACTTCCGAAAGCAGCCTTGGTATACACCGATGAACGAGAATGTTGATGGCATGCTTACTCCTATCGAGAAGGCGAACATCGAGCTGCTCAAACGAATTGAACTAGACGTTCGAAACAGCGCCGGATGAAAGCTTGGCGCTTTGTCTGATCACACAGCCCCCGCCGCGCCTGCCTGTCCAGCAAGTGCGCTCAACTCCAGCAACTTCCCCTCCTCGCAGCGCACCACCCGAGCCGTGAGCTTCTTCATGTGGGTGTAGTCGTGGGTGGCCATGATCACGCTTCTTCCAGTGGTGCTGATGGCGAAGAGCAGGTCCACGATCTCGCTGGTGGTCTCTGGGTCCAAGTTGCCGGTGGGCTCGTCGGCGAGGATCAGCTCGGGGTCATTCACCAAGGCGCGGGCGATGCTCACGCGCTGCTGCTCGCCGCCACTGAGCTCGTGCGGCATCTTGTAGCCCTTTGTGGACAGCCCGACCTTCTCGAGCACCTCCTGCGCGCGGCGGTCCATGGCCTTGGCATCGGTCCAGCCGGTGGCGCGCATCACGAAGAAGAGGTTCTCGTTCACCGTGCGGTCGCTGAGCAGCTGGAAGTCCTGGAACACGATGCCGATCTTCCGGCGGAGGAAGGGCACTTGGGCGCGCTTGAGCGTCAGCAGGTCGAAGCCGCAGCAGAAGCCCTCACCCTCGGTGAGCGGCACATCGCCGTAGAGCACGCGCATCAAACTGCTCTTGCCGCTGCCGGTCCGGCCGATGAGGTACACGAACTCGCCCTTGTACACGGCGAAATCCACGTTGTTGAGCACCAGGTTCTCGCGCTGGAAGATGCGCGCGTTGTTGAGCTGGACGAGGGCGGCGGTGGACATGGTTGCGGGCAAAGGTGGGCATGCATCCAATACGAACGTGCGAGCGCGCGTTGGATTGGGCGGCCCGATGCTTGCCGAGCGCCAACAACTCCGGGTGGGAAACTACATGGCCGATCGCCCTTCCGCCGCCGCGCCTCCCGTGAACTTTGAACGCTTGATGATGACCATGATCACCAGCCGCGGCTGGCAGGCGCGCCTCGCTGTGCTGCTCGCCGCACTCGCCTTCACCCTGGGCCTTCATGCCCAACGTCCCGCCCACTACGATTACCAGGACGCCGACCTGCTCAATGCCATCGACCTCTTCGGCAAGGAGAAGTACGGGGCGGCCCAGTTCGAGTTCATGCGCGTGGCCGAGCGCATCGGCGACCTGCACGACCCGCGCCGCACCGAGGCCGAGTTCTACATCGCCCTGTGCAGCGTGCGACTCTTCAACGACGATGCCGGCTACCGGCTGAAGCGCTTCATGAGCGAGCACCCGGAGGACCTGCACGTGCCCGCCATCAAGCTCGAGCTCTTCCGACACAGCTTCAACCAGAAGGATTGGAAGGACGTGCTGGCCTGGAGCGATCAGGTGGACCGCACAGAGCTGAGCGGGAGCGACGCGGAGGAATTCCATTTCAAGCGCGGCTATGCGCTCCTCCAGACCGGCGATAGCGACAAGGCGCTCGGGGAATTCGCTCAGGTGAAGGACAGCGATGGGCTCTTTGGCGCTCCGTCACTCTACTATGTGTCCCACATCAACTACGAGCGCGGCAACCACGAGACCGCATTGCAGGGCTTCCGCAGGCTGGAGGGCAATCCGGATTTCGCGAAGCTGGTGCCCGTGTACATCGCCGAGATCCTCTTCGTGCAGGGCAAGTACGATGAGCTGGCCGAGTACGTGAAGCCGCTCATGGCCGATCCGCAGGGCATCAAGCGGCAGGCGGAGATCAACCGGCTGGCAGGCGAGGCCAATTTCCGCCGTGGCGACTACGCCGAAGCGCTGCCCTACCTGCAGAAGAGCGCCCAGCGCGTGGGCGTTGACCGCAGCGACCGTTACATCCTCGGCTATGCCTATTACAAGACCGGCGATCACCAGAAGGCGCTGGCGGAGCTGAACGTGGTGGCAAACGCAGATGACAGCCTGGCGCAACTGGCCAGCTACCACATGGCCGATTGCTACCTGAAGCTGAATGAGAAGAATTACGCCCGCAACGCGTTCAAGAAGGCGTACGAGATCGGCAAGCCGGGCGAGGGCGAGGCGAAGGGCGACCCGAAGGTGACCGAGGACGCGCTCTTCCAGTACGCCAAGCTGGCCTATGAGCTCAGCTTCGACCCGTACCACGAGGCGATCACCGCATTGCGCAGCTACCTGCGCGCCTATCCGAACACAGCGCGCCGCGACGAGGCCTACGAGTTCCTGTTGAATGTGTACCTGAAGACGCGCAATTACGAGGACGCGCTCGCTTCGCTCGACGAGATCCAGAACAAGGACCTCCGCCTGAAGGAGGCCTATCAGAAGCTCGCGTACAACCGGGGCGTCGAACTCTACGAAGGGCGCAAGTACGCCGATGCCGCGCTCTTCTTCGAGCGCGCGCTGAAGTACCCGGTGCACCAGGGCACCAACGCCAGGGCGCATTTCTGGATGGCCGAGAGCTACTACGGCAAGGGCGACCTGAGCGCCGCGCTGCGCAAGTACGACGACCTGCGCAACTCGCCCGGAGCCTACAGCACCGAACTGTACGAGCAGGCCGGCTACGGCATGGGCTACGCCTACCTGAAGCAGAAGGACTATGGCGAGGCCTCAACCGCGTTCCGACGTTACATCCTGAGCCGCAAGGGGGAAGCGCGGCAGCGCGCCGATGCCATGCTGCGCGCGGGCGATTGCTCATTCGTGATGAAGGACAACGAGCAAGCCGTGAAGTGGTACGACGACGCCATGCGCACCGGATCGCCCGACCGCGACTACGCCATGTACCAGAAGGGCGTGTGCCAGGGCCTGCTGCGGAAGCATGCCGAGAAGATCGCCACCCTGAAGGCGCTGCTGGCCGAGCTGCCCGACTCGCGGTACGCCGCCGATGCCAAGTTCCAGCTGGGCGAGACCTGCATCGTGCAGGGCAACGACACCGAGGCGCTCAGCTACTACACGCAGGTGACGAGCGCGCATCCGAACAGCCCGCTCGTGCGCCAGTCCATGCTGCAGAGCGCGCTCATACAGAAGCGCCAGGGGCGTACGGAGGAGGCCATCGCCGGCTTCAAGGCGGTGGTGGCGAAATACCCCACCATCGATGAATCACGCGACGCCCTCTCGGGACTGGAGAACATCTATGTTGAGTTGGGCCGCGTGAGCGAGTACGAGGCGTACGTGCGCTCGCTGAAGTGGGTGGACCCCGGCACGCTCGAATTCGATGAGCAGTACTACCAGAGCGCGGAGAAGCTCTACTTCGAGGACAAGTGCCCGCAGGCCATCGGCGCGTTCGGTGATTACATCAGCAAGTACCCGAATGGGGGGTATGTGGTGAACGCCCTGTACTACCGCGGCCATTGCCAGTACCGCTTGGGCGCCTACGACCAGGCGCTGCCGGACCTGGAGCAGGTGATCGGCCGCAACGGAGCCCAATTCATGGAGAGCGCGTCGGCCATGGCGGCCGATATCCTCTTCCGCGACAAGCGCTATGAAGGCGCCCTCGACCACTTCGCCCGACTGGAGCCCATCGCCGCATCGCCGCAGAACACCCTGGTAGCGCAAGTGGGGCAGATGCGCTGCCTGCGCGAGCTGGGCCGCATCGCCGAGGCCGCGACCGCTGCCGAGAAGGTGGTGGCCAACAGCCAGTCGGACGCCGATTTGAAGAGCGAGGGCAACATCCTCATCGCCCGCAGCCTGGCCGACCGCGGCGAGCTCGATGCGGCCTACACGAAGTTCAAGGCCGTGGCCACAAGCAGCACCACCGCGCGCGGCGCCGAGGCGAAGTACAACATGGCCTACATCCGCCATCTGCAGACCCAGTACCGCAAGGCCGAGACGGAGGTCTTCGAACTGGCGCAGAAGTTCCCGAGCCACGACCACTGGAAGGCGCGCGCCTTCATCCTGCTCGGCGATGTGTACGTGCAGCTCAACGACCTATTCCAAGCACGCTCAACGCTGCAGAGCGTGATCGACAATTGCCGCGAGCCTGAATTGGTCGCGCAGGCACGTCAACGACTCGATGCCATCAATGCCAGTCAGGCGCCGCGCGAGCAACTGGTGCCCGGATCGGACGACATCACCATCCCCATGCCCGGCGACGGCCAATAATCCATGAAACGCAACCTCTCCTTCGCCGCCGTTCTCGTGCCACTCGCGCTGCTCCTGCCTCGGCAGGCACGTGCGCAGACCGAGGGCGAGTACGTGATCCAGGGCATCTACAACCCCACCCTCATCGACGCGCAGAAGATCGACCTGCGGCCCGAGGGCATCGATACCATCCTGCCCACCTTGCCGGTGAGCTATGATCTGCTGCCGGCCAGAGCGGAGATCCCCCCGCGCGTGGACAGCCTGGCCGCCGCCAAGCTCAACGTGGAGAAGGCGCAGGCGCGGCTCTACAAGGGCTACGCGAAGGCGGGCTTCGGCCTCTACTCCACACCGCTCGGCGAGCTCTACTACGACCAGGGCCGCGACCGGAAGAACGGCTATGGCTTCCACCTGAAGCACCTGAGCAGCAACGGCGGCATCGACGATGTGGGACCGAGCAGCTACAGCAACAACAGCATCGACGCCTTCTACCGCGGCATCATCCAGAAGAACGAGGCCAGCGGCCGCCTGATCTACGACCGCCGCCGGATCAGCTATTACGGCTACCCCAGCAGCAAGGAGAACGAGGATTCGCTCAGCCTGATCGGCGGCACCAAGGACCGCCTCAAGCAATTCTACAACGACGTGGGCTTCGCGGCGCGCGTGCGCAGCATCAACGAGGACAGCAGCAAATTGGCGCACGATGTGGCGCTGGAGGCCCATAGCTACAGCAACAACAGCCGCAGCCGCGAGACGAATATCCGCGCCACCATCAGCGCGGGCCTGCAGGAGAAGACCGAGTACTACCACGCCACGCTGCTCATCGACAACAACGCGTACCGCGGCTACCCCAGTCCTGATTCAGCCGATTTCCGGCAGAACGGCACGCTCATCGGCCTGTTGCCCAGCGTGCGCACCGTGGGCCGCAAGTACTTCGTGCGCGCCGGTGTGGGCCTCTACCTCGACGCGCTCGGCGAGACCACCTTCCACTTCTTCCCGCAGGCCTACGCGCATTACGCCCTCTTCGACAACATCCTGGTGCCCTACGTGGGCCTGGACGGCGAGCGCCGGCGCAACAGCTTCCGCAGCCTCACGCGCGAGAACCCCTGGCTCAATCCCGCCCCGCGCCTGCGCAACACCAGCGAGCTCTTCGACTTCTACGGCGGCCTGCGCGGCAGCTTCGCCAACAACCTGGGCTTCGATGTGCGCGCCAGCTTCAGCTCCTTCGATAACATGGCGCTGTACCTCAACACGCCCAACCCGCCTTTCGGCGACCGCATGGAAGCGGTGTACGACGAGGTGGAAGTGACCAACTTCAGCGGCGAGCTCACCTACAGCCGCAGCACCGACCTGCGCCTGAGCGCGCGCATGGATGTGTACAAGTACACCACCAAGGTGCAGGACGAGCCCTGGAACCTGCCGCCCTACAAGCTCACCTTCGCGGCCCGGTACAGCATGCGCGACAAGCTGGTGCTGAAGGCCGAAGCGCTCTTCCTGGCCCGCCGCCCGGCGTACCGCGCGCCCGAGGCCAGCACCGACAGCTCCGTGGTGGCCGTGAGCACCCGCACCGACCTCGACGGCTTCCTCGACCTGTACATCGGGGCCGAGTACCGCTACACCAGGCGCCTGAGCCTGTTCCTGGACATGAGCAACATCACCGCCAGCAAGTACGAGCGCTGGTACCGCCACCCCGTGCAACGCGGGCTCATCATGCTGGGCGCGACGTATTCCTTCTGAGCAGTCTTCGTTCGATTCTCAGGGGGCCGACCGTGCGCTGGAGGACCCTGTGACAGGGCCTTCCCGAGCAAGCGTTAATTATCAACAGATCCCGCGTCCGTGTTGGGAAAACGGCCCCTCGCGCGGCGCGCTGAAGGGTACTTTTGGGAGCCTTTGAAAAAGGGGTATCCTGAACGTAGAAACCATGTCTGAGACCACACTGGAAATGAGCGAGAAGAAGAAGGCGGCGGCGAGCTATTCGGCCGACAGCATACAGGTATTGGAGGGCCTCGAAGCGGTGCGCAAACGCCCGGCCATGTACATCGGCGACATCGGCGTGAAGGGCCTGCACCACTTGGTGTATGAGGTTGTGGACAACAGCATCGACGAAGCGCTGGCCGGCCACTGCGATGCCGTGGAAGTGGCCATCACGCCCACCAACGGCATCCGCGTGAAGGACAATGGCCGGGGCATCCCGGTTGACATGCACGCCAAGGAGGGCCGCAGCGCGCTCGAGGTGGTGATGACCGTGCTGCACGCCGGCGGCAAATTCGACAAGGACAGCTATAAGGTCTCCGGCGGTCTGCACGGCGTGGGCGTGAGCTGCGTGAATGCGCTCAGCTCGTTGCTGCGCGCCGAAGTGCATCGCGACGGCAAGAAGTACGAGCAGGAGTACAGCGAGGGCAAGCCGCAATTCGCCGTGCGCGAGATCGGCACCACGGACTACCGCGGCACCATCGTCACCTTCCAGCCCGACCTGAGCATCTTCCAGGTCAGCGAGTACAACTACGACACCCTCGCTGCCCGTTTGCGCGAGCTGGCCTACCTCAACAAGGGCATCCGCCTCAGCCTCACCGACGAGCGGCGCACCAACGCCGACGGCAGCTTCGTGAGCGAGACCTACTTCAGCGAGAAGGGCCTGGTGGAATTCGTCAAGTTCCTCGACGGCACGCGCTTGCCGCTGATCGAGGATGTGATCTACATGGAAGGCGAGAAGCAGGGCATCCCGGTGGAGATCGCCATGGTCTATAACGACAGCTACAACGAGAACCTGCACTCGTACGTGAACAACATCAACACGCACGAGGGCGGCACGCACCTGGCCGGTTTCCGCAGCGGCCTCACCCGCACGCTGAAGAAGTACGCCGATGCGAGCGGCGCCACGCAGAAACTCAAGTTCGAGATCAGCGGCGACGACTTCCGTGAAGGCCTCACCGCCGTGATCAGCGTGAAGGTGGCCGAACCGCAATTCGAGGGGCAGACCAAGACCAAGCTCGGCAACAACGAGGTGAGCGGCGCGGTGAACATGGCCGTGAGCGAGATGCTCGAGAACTACCTCGAGGAGCACCCGCGCGATGCCCGACAGATCGTGGACAAGGTGATCCTGGCCGCCACGGCGCGCCACGCCGCGCGCAAGGCCCGTGAGCTCGTGCAGCGCAAAGGCGCCTTCAGCGGCGGCGGCCTGCCCGGCAAACTCGCCGATTGCTCCAGCAAGGACGCCGGCGCAAGTGAGCTCTTCCTCGTGGAGGGCGATTCAGCGGGCGGCACCGCCAAGCAGGGCCGCAACCGCGAGTTCCAGGCCATCCTGCCGCTGCGAGGCAAGATCCTCAACGTGGAGAAGGCCATGCCCCACAAGATCCTCGACAACGAGGAGATCCGGAACATCTACACCGCGCTGGGCGTCACCATCGGCACCGAGGACGACAGCAAGGCGCTGAACCTCACCAAGCTCCGCTACCACAAAATCGTGATCATGTGCGATGCCGACGTGGACGGCAGCCACATCCAGACGCTGATCATGACCTTCTTCTTCCGCCACATGCAGGCGCTGATCGAGAGCGGCCACCTCTACATCGCCACACCGCCGCTGTACCAGGTGAAGAAGGGCAAGGAACAGGTGTACTGCTGGAACGAGGCCGAGCGCGATGCGGTGATCGAGTTCATGAAGAAGGGCAACAAGGACACGAACGTGAACGTGCAGCGCTACAAGGGCCTGGGCGAGATGAACGCCGAGCAGCTCTGGGAAACCACCATGGACCCCACGCGCCGCACCCTTCGCTTGGTGACCATCGAGAACGGCGCCGAGGCCGATCGCGTCTTCAGCATGCTCATGGGCGACGAGGTGCCCCCGCGCCGCGAGTTCATCGAGAAGAACGCGGTGTACGCGAAGCTGGACGTCTGATTCTCCGCCACTCATCGCGAAGGCCCCGTTAACCGGGACCTTCCTGTTTGGGTTTGGCATCTCCCGCCGCGAGGCGGTCAGTGCAGCACCGTCACGTGCCCCACGCGCTCGATCAGCTCGTTGGTGAGCTTGTTCTTGCACTTCATCTTCCACACGTACACGTCCTGCTGCACGATCTCGCCTTGGTAGTCGCCGCTCCACGGGTGGTGTACCTGTTCGCTCTGACTCAGCAAGAGTCCCCAGCGATCATAGATCATGAACTCGTAATCCTTCACCAGGTGGGGCAGGTTGAAGACCGGGTTGAAGCCGTCGTTCTCATCGTCGCCGTTCGGCGTGAACACGTTCGGCACCCAGACCACCAGCGCATCCAGCACCTCGATCGGCTCGCAATGCGTGTCGGCGCAGCCATTGGCATCGTACGCTGTGAGACAGACCATGTAGGTGTCGCCCAGTCCGCCGGGGAAGGTGTACGCGGGTGAGGGGGCCGTGCTGCTGCCCTGCCCGCCGAAGTCCCATGAGAAGCTCACGGCGTTCGGCGAAGAGGTATTCGTGAACTGCGCGGTTGACGCACCGACGAAGAGGGTCTCAGGCTCGTAGATGAAGTTCGCGATAATTGGCGCGGGACTGCCTACCTCAGCCGATCCGCTCGCGCTGCATCCGCTGGCATCCTGCATCAGGATGAGGAACTCGCCAGGACATAGACCGGTGAACACGTTGCTGCCTGTGAATGCTCCTCCATTCAAGCTGTAAAGCGCTCCTTCGGGATCATTCACCGTGATCGTGCCATCACATGTGCCGGGACAGGTCTCGTCGGTGGCGATGATGGCATCGATCACGAGCACATCCGGTTCGTTGATCATGAAGGGAATCCCCGCATTGCAGTTGTTCATGTCGTAAACCGTGACGGTGTACGATCCCGCGCAGATATTCGCGGCCGTTGGCGTGTTGCCCGCGATGCCGTTCGACCAGACGTAGCTGTAGGCGCCATTGCCGCCTGTGGCTTCAACGCTGGCCGTGCCGTTGCACGCGCCGTTGCAGATGGCATCCGTTGCCGCGACCACGGGCACGATCGCGTCGGTGAAAGTGATGGTCACCTGATCCTGCGTGGCGCAGCCGTCGTTGCTCAGCACGCTCCACGTGAAGGTGTAGGCGCCACCCGAGGTGGCCGTAACGCTGCTAGTAGGCGAGGATGGGTCGCTGAAGGTGATTCCCGCAGGCCCGCTCCACGTTCCGCTGGCCCAGTTGCCGGTGGCATTCAGGTTGAAGACCAGCGCGCAAGTGATGGCATCAGGACCGGCGTTCGGCGGCGCGATGAGGAAGACTGTGGCTGTGGAGCTGGCTGCCGCATTCGGACATGGCGCAATACCTGCGACGGTGTAGGTGTACGCTCCTTGCGGACTGCTCGCCGGATTGAAGATGCCGTTGCTGGGTTGGCCGCTGGGGCCTGTCCACGTGCCACCGGGCCAAGGCGTTCCGCCCAGGAGGGAGAAGAGCAGGATGGGCGCGGCCTCCGGGCAGAGCGTGATAGCGCCATTGGTGCCCGCATCCGGCAGAGGGTTCACCGCCACGGTCACCATTGCGCTTTGATCAAGGCAGGGCGCGGTGGCCGGTACCGTGTACACGTATCCGCCGGGCGCATCCACGGCCGGGTCGAAGCTGACTTCGGAAGGCGTTCCGTTGGGTGCCGTCCAGGTGCCGCTCACATCAGGTGTTCCGTTCAGCAGGTTGATGAGCGCGACGGGCGCATCATCGGAGCAGAACGTCGCGCTGCCATCGCTTCCCGCGCTCACGGGCGCCACCACGCTCATCACCACCACGCTCGTGTCGTTCTCGCAGGGCGCAGGCACGAAGAGGATGTAGGTGTAGCTGCCCGCTGCATTACTGGCCGGATCGAAAGCGCCGTTCAACGCAGCGCCCGATGGCGAGAACCACGAGCCGCCGGCATCCGGTGTTCCACCGAGGAGGCCGAACAGATCGATGGGCGCGTTGTTGCCGCAAAGGGTCGAAGCGCCATCGCTTCCCGCATCGGCATTCGAGAGCACGTTCACGGTGATCACCGCCGATGCCGTCGGGCACGGGGCGACGCCATTCACCGTGTAGGTGTACGCGCCTGGCGTGTTCACCCCAGGCGTGAAGATGCCATTCTCTGCACCACCTGGGCCAGTCCAAGTTCCGCCGGGATCCGCAGGGCCCAGCACCGGGAAGAGGTTCACCGGGCCGCCCACCACGCAGAGGTTGAGGATGCCATCGTTGCCCGGATTCGGAAGCTGCGTCACCGCCACGGTCACGCTGGCCACATCAGCCGGGCACGGCACGATGCCTTGCACGGTGTAGAAGAATACGCCAGGCGCATCGCTGGTGGGATCGAAGGAGCCGCCGAATGGAGCGCCGCTGCCGGTGGTCCATGCGCCGCTGGGATCAGGCGTTCCACCGAGGATGCTGAAGAGGTTCGTGGCCAGGCTGCTGAGACAGAGCGTGACGGCACCGTCGATGCCCGCGTTCGGCGGCGCGATCACATCCACGGTCACGGTCTGGCTCACGCTGCTGCACGGCGGCGGAACGTTGATCGTGTAGGTGTACACGCCAGAGGTCATCATGCTTGGATCGAACTGCCCATTGAAAGCCGCACCGCCCGGTGTGGTCCAGCCGCCGCCTTGGTCGGGCGAGCCTTCCAAGCTGCTGAAGAGATCCTGCGCCGCATCGCTGGAGCATACGGTGAGGAAGCCCGGTCCGCCGGGATCTGGAACACTAACAACAGTCACGGTGACCGTCGATGCATCATCAGGGCAGGGCGCCGTGCCGTTCACCGTGTAGGTGTACACCCCCGCGGTCATCGTCGCCGGGTTGAACATGC
>CAZFBP010000088.1:0-11116 GCA_964517255.1 uncultured Chryseobacterium sp. | reverse complement strand
GATGACCTGTACATCCCGCTGGGCGGCAGCAAGGGCGGGCGTTGGATGGCGGTGCGCAACACCTTCGTGATCTTCCTGGTGAGCGGCTTCTGGCACGGCGCCAACTGGACTTTTCTCATTTGGGGCGCGATCAATGCGGTCTATTTCCTGCCTTTGCTCCTGCGCGGATCCAACCGTAGGCATCTCGAGATCGTCGCTATTGGCCGTTTCTTCCCCTCGGCGGTGGATGCAGCGCGCATAGCGGGCACCTTCCTGCTCACCTGCATGGCGTGGGTGTTCTTCCGCGCCACCGATCTGCCGCAGGCCTGGTCCTACCTCAGCGGCATGCTCGCTCCTTCCCTCTTCAGCGTGCCTGCCATCACGATGCCCTCGCTGCCCTGGCTCCTGGCTTTCTTCGTGAGCATGGAATGGCTGGGCCGCGAGCACCAATTCGCGCTGGAGCGCATGGGCCTGCGCTGGCCGTGGCCCTTGCGCTGGGGGCTGTACGCGGTGCTCGTCGCATTGATCGGCGCGTTCATGGCGGTGGACGAGGTGCCTTTCATCTATTTCCAGTTCTGATGCGCGGCATTCCTCGCTTCCTCCTCCGCATGCTCGGCTTCACCGCGTTCTGCGTGATCGTTTACCCACCGCTGATCGTCGTGTTCTCAGCGATCGCTCCGGATGGCATCGTTCCGAATATCCGCTACCCGCTCAACGGATACGGGCATTTACGCACGCGTATGGCCGAAGTGGAAGGTCATGGGCCTGTGGACATCGTCTTCCTCGGCAGCTCGCACGCCTACCGCGGCTTCGACCCGCGCATCTGGGCGCGGCGCGGTTACAGCAGCTTCAACCTTGGGTCAACAGACCAGACCTTCCTCCAGACCGAACTGCTGCTGACAGCCCATGCTCGCGACCTGCGGCCAAGACTGGTTATCCTAGAGGTACATCCAGGCCCCTTCTTAGAGACCGGCATAGAGTCGGCGCTCGATGTCATCGCCAACCGACCCATCGATCAAAATACGCTCGGCATGGCGAGTCGGCTGCGGCATCCCTATGTCTTGAATGCTATTGCTTATGGCGCGATTCGGCAGATTACCGGCTACGATGATCGCACCGCTGAGCCGCTCCGCAAGAACGCGGACATGTACATCAATGGCGGCTTTGTTGAGCGAGTCGAGGGGCATTTCATTCCCGAAACTCCAGCCATACGCGTGAGGATCGAGCCATCCTTCGAACAATGGGCGGCCTTCCAGCGCGTGCTGGCTGACCTTCGAGCACAGGACATCGAATTCATCCTGGTCGAAGCGCCCATGACGCATTGGATGAACGAGGGCATCTACCCGGATCGCGCCGGCTTCGACAGCCTGATGAACGCTTCGGGGCGCTACCTCAACATGAACGGGAAGGTGGCCTTGGACGACAGCCTGCACTTCTTCACAAAGGAGCACTTGAACCAGAGCGGTGTGGAACTCTTCAACGAGGCCCTCTTCGATACCCTGGAGCGGCGCGGATGGCTGCCCGAGGCGGGAGGGACCGAACGCCCTTAGCCTACCACCCCGGCTAGAGCGAAGGAGGCGACAGCCAGCAGTGCGAAGAGCAGCATGCTGGTGCGGATGAGGGCGGTGCGGTCCAAGGTGCGGGTCTTGCCTGCTGAAGGCATGGTGCGGTCCATGTGATTCGCTGATTGCAATCCCATGACGGCGGTCGCGATAAGGGTTGCTTGCGGTGGATCACTCTTTGATCCACGGCCTCACGAGCACGCTGCCATCCGCCCGGAACGCCCGCGCCATGTACGTGCCGGAAGGCAACCCTTGCGCATCGAAGCGCCCTGCCGAACCGCTGTCTAGCGCACGCGCCAACCGGCCGGTGAGGTCGAGCAGTTCGAGCCGTATGAGACTTGGCACCTCCCACATGAAGCCTTCAGCGCCGGGATTCGGCCGCGGGCTGGAATACTGATCGCGCGATGCCCCCACCCCCGTGCTGAACTCCGCCACCAACACGCTCGGCTCGGTGATCACCGGCGGGTTGAAGTCGAAGTAGATATTGGCGATGTTCTCGATCACGGTGCCGGGTGCGATGGGCGAATGCGGCTTGATGCGGAACTGCACAAGGCCATGCGAAGCAGGCTCGTTCACGTTGCTGTCCGGCAACTGGATGTTGTTGAAGATGAAACGCACGATGCCTTGACCAGCCATTTGCGTGATGCAGCTGTGCGAGCGCGGACCAAGCTCGAAGGTGCCGGGATCGAGCGTCGGCGGGAGCGTGTCGGTGATCACCACGTTGAAGGCAGTGTCCGTTCCCGTGTTCTGAAAGCGGATGGTGTAGTCGATCCACTCGTCCTCGTCGATGTAGTAGAGCGCGTCGCTCAACTGGCTACTGGTGGTAGCCAGCTTGTCATTGGGGTCGTAGCTGCCGGTCACGGTGCGCAGGTGCACCGCGCTGTTGTTGGTCAGGTTGGTTTCGGGCTGCGCGATGCTCGCCGTGGCGCTGTGCATGAGTTCGGTGCCGATCAAGGCCGGGTTCGGCGGCACCTGCAGGTTCACGTTGATGTGCCGATTGCCGAATGAGGTGAGCTGCGCGAGCGTCCAGGTGAGGGTGTTGCCGTTCACCACGGGCGTCGGGCTGGCACTGGTGAACGTGAGCGCCGGATCGAAGGTGCAGGACACGGTGAGCGTGCCGGTTCCGCCGAGCGTCTCGTGATGGACGTGCAAGACCAGCTGATGATTGAAGCCAGGACGCGCCGGGCCTGAACCGACGAATAGCTCAATGTCACGCGGCACCAGTACCGTATCGCCCATGTTCTGCGTCACGGATTGCCCGTTGCTTCCCAGGTTGAATGGGATCGGCCCTCCGATGCAATGCTCATCGAGTACCGCAGAAGCTTGATCGACGGTGTAGGACCCGGTGGGCAAATTGACCTGGTAGTATCCATTGGCGCCGGACATCGCAGTGTAGCCTCCAGGTTCGATCAGCATCAGCTCGTTCGGCACGCGCGTCTCGAGGCCCGCCATGATGCAATCCTGGTTATCGTCCATATGCACGGTGCCCTTCAGCGTGCCACAGGGACCCGGCATCTCAGGCACGGTGAACCACACGGTGTCCGTGCAGTAATCCTCTGAGGCGAAGAAATACCCTTCGAGCCACTCGTACGGCTCCTCGAAGCGTGGCGAGGAGACCAGCGCGTATTCGCCCGGTGCGAGGTCCTGCCGGAGGATGGTGTGCGGGATCTGGCCGAACATCTGGCCGACCGTGTATTGATCGGCGAGGTTTCCGGCCTGCGTGCCATCGCGGACCAGCCGCAACAAGTAAGGATCGTCGTTTGGCGATTCGTCAACCTGCACCAGCGCGCTCCCGTTGTACCCGGCAGCGCAAGCCGCGTCCACCATCAGCACTTGCCGAGCTGGATGCGCGGTTGGCTCTGGCACCACTCCATGGATCGTTCCGGGGCATCCGTTCGAATCGGTGAACGGGATCGACAACTGCGTGCCGGCCCCAGGCCAGATATCAAAGAGCCCCACATACAACGCGGACATCCCCCCCGGACCGCCCGTGATCACATCCGCCACGAAATTGCCTTGAAGTGTCAGGGGCTCGACACCGATGGAGTACAAGCCCGCCTGGCCGATCATGCGGAATGGCGGGCCCAGCATATCATCAGGACAACCGATCATGCTCTCCACATACGCTTCGAAGGGATAGGGCGAGAGCGTGATATCCGCAGTAGCCTGTTCCAGGTTCGCGTCCGTTACGGTGACGCTGTAGGTGCCCGCCACCAGATCGTTCAGCCACGAGTCCGTCGAGCCCGTGCTCCAGGAATAGGTGTACGGCTCCGTCCCGCCTTGTGGCTGCGCGTAGATCGATCCGGTCGGGTATGTGCAGAATGCCGGTATGTACATCTGTATGCTCACCGTGACGGAAAGCGCGGGCGAACTGATCAGCGCGCAGAAGACGAATGTGTTGAGTTGTTTCATGGCGGCGGTTAGTCGTGTTCGATGAGGAAGGGATGGTGCAGTTGGTTGCCGTCTGCGTCCGTGGCCCGGAGGAGGTAGGCGCCCGAAGGAAGCCCTTGCAGACCCACAGAAGCACCGTGCCCTTGTATCGGCTCTTCGCGGACCATGCGCCCATCCAAGGTCAGGATCGACAGCCGCGTCAGCAGTATGGTCGAATGAACGTTCAATTGTGTTCGCGCTGGAACGGGGTAGACTTGAAGGTGGTCCGTGCTCATCTCTCCCACCCCCGTACTGAACTCCGCCACCAACACGCTCGGCTCGGTAATCACCGGCGGGTTGAAGTCGAAGTAGATGTTGGCGATGTTCTCGATCACGGTGCCGGGCTGCAGCGGCAACCGCGGCCGGATGCGGAAGGAAGCGAAGCCGTGGCTCGCGGGCTCGTTCACCTTGCAGTCTGGCAACAGGACGTTGGGGAAGATGAGGTTCACGACACCTTGGCCAATGAGCGAGCGCGCGTGCGCATGCGAACACGCTCCCCACTTGATGCTCGCAGGATCGAAGGTGAACACGGTGGGGGTGGAGCACACCACGTTCTGCACGCTCATCGTCACGCCTATCGCGAAAGCGGAGCTGGTGAGGATCGTGGCTGATAGCAGGGAGTAGGGTCGGTTCATCCAATCGCGGTTGGTGGTCCCGAAGCGGAGACGCCCACTTCGGATTTGGCTGCCTCAAGGTCAGGACTTTTCGTGAATAACGGATCACGGACTATGAAGATCGCCCAACACCCGCACGAAGGCTTCGAGATACCTTCGCCGCCGATTGGAGCAAGGGCAAATGCAGCATGCAGTTGCCCCTGCTCCTGCCCCCTGCTCCTCATGAGCGCCCCTCGCACCGCCGCCTTCCACACCTTGGGCTGCAAGCTCAACTTCAGCGAGACCAGCACCCTGGCGCGCTCGCTCGAAGAAGCCGGCTATGCCCGTGTGAAGGTGGAAGAGCGCCCCGATGTCTTCGTGCTCAACACCTGCAGCGTAACCGAGAACGCGGACAAGGAATGCCGCCAATGGGTGCGCCGCTTTCAGCGGATCAACCCTGAGGCCTTCATCGCTGTGGTGGGCTGCTACGCGCAATTGAAACCGCAGGAGATCGCTGCCATCCCGGGTGTGAACCTCGTGCTCGGCGCGAATGAGAAGTTCGATCTGGCCGCGCACATCGACCGGCGTCTGTCATCAGCCGAAGCCGGTCGCCGCGAGCGAAGCGAAGCGGTCTTTGCTCCGATCAAGGACACACGCAAGTTCATCCCCTCCTACAACTCAGGTGACCGCACCCGCACCTTCCTCAAGGTGCAGGACGGCTGCGACTACTTCTGCTCCTTCTGCACCATTCCGCTCGCCCGCGGCCGCAGCCGCAGCGGCACCATCGCGGAGACGTTGGCCATTGCGGAGAAGATCGCCTTGTCCGGCGTGAAGGAGATCGTTCTCACCGGCGTGAACACGGGCGATTTCGGCCGCAGCCATGGCGAGGACTTCCTCGGCCTCATCAAGGCGCTTGACGAGGTCGAAGGCATCGATCGCTTCCGCATCAGCAGCATCGAGCCCAACCTCTGCTCGGATGACGTCATCGAATTCGTGGCCGCCAGCCAGCGCTTCATGCCGCACTTCCACATGCCCTTGCAGAGCGGCAGCGATGCCATCCTCGAGCGCATGCGCCGGCGTTACGATACCGCGCTCTACGCCGATCGCGTGGCGCGCATCAAGGCCCTCCTCCCCCACGCCTGCATCGGCGCCGATGTGATCACCGGCACACCCGGCGAAACAGAAGCAGAGTTCCTGAAGACACACGCCTTCCTCCGTTCCATTCCCGTTGACTACCTGCACGTGTTCACCTACAGCGAGCGCGCGAACACCACCGCCGTGCGCATGGATGATTCGGTTCCGGTGGATGCGCGTCGCGAGCGCACCAAGCAGCTGCGCATCCTCAGCAGCAAGCTCCAGCGCGCGCATTACGAGCGCCACTTGGGCACCATCCGGAACGTGCTCCTGGAATCGGAGGATGTCGATGGCCGCATGCTCGGCTACACCGACAACTACCTGCGCGTATCGCTGCCGTTCGATGCTTCGCTGGTGAATACCATAGTGCCCGTGCATTTCGCGCGCATCAACGGCGATGGGCACGTTGATGGCGCCGTGGAAGAATCGTTGGCTGTGGAAACCGCCGACTTCCGACTGCTGACTGCCAACTGATTCGCATGTACCCAACCATCTACCACGCTTTCCTCGACCTCTTCGGCGTCGATCTGCCCATTCTCCGTCCACTCAACAGCTTCGGCTTCTTCGTCGCCATCGCCTTCATCATGGCCAGTTGGACGCTGGGCAAGGAACTGCACCGCATGTCGGGCCTTGGACTGCTGAAGGCCACCACGCGCACCGTGACGATCGGCCTCCGAGCCACACCGCTCGAGCTCGTTGGCCAAGGGCTGCTCGGTTTCCTCCTCGGCTGGAAGGGCCTTCACCTGATCACGAATGCCTCGGATGTGCTCGCTGATTTCCCGGGGTTCATCTTCAGCGGCAAGGGCAGCTTCATCGGCGGCATTGCCGTGGGCGCGCTGCTCGCCTGGCTGCGCTGGCGCACCAAGGAGAAAGCCAGGCTCGCAGAGCCGCGCACCGAGCAGGTGATCATGCAGCCGCAGGAGCATGCGGGCAACATCACCATCACTGCGGCCATCTGGGGCCTCATCGGCGCCAAGCTCTTCCACTGGCTGGAGTACCCGCGCGAGTTCGTCTCCTTCATCACCGATCCTGCCGGGAGCGACATCATCAGCGGCCTCACCATGTACGGCGGGCTCCTGGTCGCCGGCCTCATGGTGATCCGTTACTTCCGCAAGCACGGCATACCCGCATGGAACGGCGCGGATGCCGCAGCGCCTGGCGTGATGCTGGCCTACGCCGTGGGGCGCATCGGTTGCCATGTGAGCGGCGATGGCGACTGGGGCGTGGCCAACACCGCCACCGCACCTGCGTGGATGCCCTCGTGGCTGTGGAGCTACGACTACCCGAACAACGTGAATGTCGTTTCCGGGCTTCAGCGCGGCGGCTTCTCCGGTGAACCGATCACGGACGGCACATGCTTCGAGGGCTACTGCACGCATCTGGTGCCCGGCGTTTATCCCACGCCGCTCTACGAGACCATCGTCTGCCTTCTCCTCTTCGCGGTGCTCTGGTCGCTGCGCAAGCGGCTGAGGCCCGCGGGCAGCATCTTCTTCCTCTTCCTCTTCCTCAATGGCCTCGAGCGCTTCTTCATCGAGAAGATCCGCGTGAACGCGCCCGTGATCGGCAACATCACGCAGGCCGAGATCATTTCCACGGCGCTGATGATCGCCGGCCTTTCCGGCCTTGTGTGGCTGCGCAAGCGGAAGCCCACCAACGAAGCCGCCAACGCATCAGCCTGACCATTGACGACTCCGATCCACAGATGGACCTCAAGAAACTCACCGAGCAGGTCACCGCGCTCAGCGTGGACGTGGCCTCCTTCATCCGCAGCGAATCGGGCAGGCTCACCGAAGCGCGCGTGAGCGCCAAGAGCGCCAACAACCTGGTGACGCACGTGGATCACGTGAGCGAGGACCGCTTGGTGGAAGGACTGGAGAAGCTCCTGCCCGAAGCGGGCTTCATCGCCGAGGAAGGAAGCGGCGAGCAGAAGGAACGGTTCAACTGGGTGATCGACCCGTTGGATGGCACCACCAACTTCGTGCATGGCGTGCCGTGCTATTGCATCAGCATCGCGCTGCTCGATGGAACGGAGCCGCTGCTGGGCGTGGTGCATGAAGTCACGCGCGACGAGCGTTTCACCGCGTGGCGCGGCGGCGGCGCCTACCTCAATGGCCTGCCCATCCGCGTGAGCGAACGCACCCAATTGCAGGACAGCCTGCTCGCCACGGGCTTCCCGTACGATGACTTCGGCTACGAGCAGGAATACATGGACCTGCTGCGCGAGTTGATGCACCGCACCCGCGGCATCCGGCGGCTCGGCAGTGCTGCTGCCGATCTCGCGTATGTGGCCTGCGGCCGATTCGAGGCGTTCTACGAGTATGGCTTGAATAGCTGGGATGTGGCTGCTGGCGTGCTGCTCGTGCGCGAAGCGGGCGGGCAGGTGACAGGCTTCCGGCCGAGCAAGGACCCCGTGTTCGATGAAGAGATCCTCGCGAGCAACAACGCCATCCACAACGAATTGCTGGAGGTGATCGAGCGGAACTGGCAACGGCAGGATTGATCGTCCGGCCGACGTCGGGTCGGATGCTGAGGTCGCGATGATGGAACAGTCGTTGATGCTCGCCGTGCCAAGGCGCTGACTTACTTACTGGCGATCGCTCCAAGTCCAGCGCGAACCGGAGCCCGCCTCCAGAGTCAACGCCATGGCATCGCCGAACTCGGGCAAGGTGTAGGAGCCATCGCCTCCCTCGGCAGGGCACTGCGCCCCGGGCCTTGCGCCGCAGCCGGGGTCCTTCACGGGCGGTGCGGGCCTCACGGCATCATCGGCGCGCTCGCTGCATGCGGTGAGGAAGAGTGCGGCTGAGAGCGCGATCAAGAATGCTTGTTTCCGGGGGCTGCCGTTCGTGACCGTGGCCAGACGATGCGAAACAAGCCTGCCCCATGGCCGGCACCAGGGCAGATGGACGGGAAATGAAGAGCCCATGAAAGCACTTTCCCAGGCTAGTGCCTCGTCGATGTGTGCCCCAGCGCGAGGAGCAGGCCGCTCATGAGCTCCTCCCGTTTGAAGGGCTTCGGCACATACCCGTTCATGCCCGCCTCCATGCACCGATCCACCTCCTCTTTCATCACGTTCGCCGTCATGGCCACGATCGGGATGCGTGACTTGTCGCCTGGTAATGCGCGGATCGCGCGTGTTGCATCGTAGCCGTTCATTTCCGGCATCTGCACGTCCATCAGGATCACGTCGTAGTCCTTCGCCTGCGCCAACTCCACCGCGATCCTGCCGTTCGTGGCCACATCCACGTGCACGCCCGGTATCGCATCGGCCAGTTCGTCCTGAGCCACCATCGCGTTGAATTCATTGTCCTCGGCGAGGAGGATGCGCAGGTCGCGAAGGGCGATCAGTTGGGCCGGATCATGATCCGCCCGTAAACCGTCCGCCTTCGCGATCGGATAAGGTATGGTCACCATGAACGTACTGCCCCGCCCCTGCTCGCTCTTCACCGTGATGCTGCCGCCCTGCAACTTCGCCAACCTCTTGCTGATCGTAAGGCCGAGGCCTGTGCCGCCGTACTTGCGTGTGGTATCGCCGTAAGCCTGCGTGAACTCCTCGAAGATCTTGTCCAGGCGATCCTGCGGGATGCCGATGCCCGTGTCGGTGACGGCAATGGAGAGCGCACCATCGGACCAATGCGCATCGATCGTCACCGATCCGCGTTCCGTGAACTTGATGGCGTTGCCTGCCAGGTTCAGCACCATCTGGTTCAGCCGCGTGGGGTCGCCCAGCAGCGCATGTGGGACCTCGTCACGGATGATCACCTCCAGCGCGATGCCCTTCTCTTCGGCCTTGAAGCGCACGATATCACGCACATTGCCGATGACCTGTCGCGGATCAAAAGGCACCTGCTCCAGTTCGACCTTCCCCGCTTCGAGCTTGCTCAGGTCCAGGATGTCGTTGAGGATGACCAGCAGGTTCTCGCTGCTCTGTGAAATGGCGTTCAGGTACTTGCCCTGCTCAAGCGAATGCGCACTGCGCTTCAGTATGCCGCTCATGCCCATGATGGCGTTCATGGGAGTGCGGATCTCGTGGCTCATGTTGGCGAGGAACTGCTGCTTGAACTTCTCACTGGCCTCGGCGCGCTGGCGGGCTATGTTCAATTCCCTGTTGGTGCGTTGCTTGAGTCGATTGCTGCGCAGGACCATGAACATCAATGCGCCCAGCAGCGCGGTGAATGCACCGCCCGCAACGATCAGCAAACGCTGCCGATCCAGTTGCGCGCTCTTTCGCTCGATCTCGATCAGGCTCTGTCGCTGGGCCAGCTCGCCTTCATAGGCGGTCACCGCGATCCGATCGCTCAAGGCACGCAGCGAATCGCTGGTCTGAATGTACTCCGCCGACAGGGCGGCCGCGCGGGCCATGTCCCCTCGAAGGCGGCACCGCACCGAAAGCTCGCGACGGTACTTCTGAACAAGCCGCAGATCGCCGACGATATGCGCCTTGAGCAACGCGCGTTCAAGGCAGCTGTCCGCCCGGATCATGTTCCCGGTCGCCTTTGCATAGAGGTGGTCGGCATAGTCCAGTTCGCATACACCGGAGGCCCAACTGATCGGCAGTTCGACCGAGTCGTTCAGCGCATGGAGCTCCGCCAACGTCTTGGCCGCATCATCCAGGCGATGTGTCCAGATGAGCGCTTGCGCCAAACGGGCCTTGGTGGGACCGACCCAGACAGGGCTCACCTCGGGCCAATAAGGTTGGGCTTGTTCAAAATAGCTCAGCGCTTGCGCGGTGTCGCCTTGCGCAAGACTCATGTCTCCCAACGTCATGTACACCGCCAGCACGCTGTTCAATTCGTGAACAGCGATGCTTCGTTCCAGATTCGCTTTCAGCAAGGGGATCGCGCGCTCAAAGTTCCCCCATGTGGCGTAGGTCAGACCGATCACATTGTCCTCGGACCGCGCGCTCTCCGGCTCGAACGTTTGGAAGACCTCCCTGGCACGCGTGTAATTCTCTATGGCCTGCGCGTATTGTTGATTGACGAGGTAGTAGCCTCCTAGCGCATGATAGCAGCTTGCCTTGTTCTCAAGAGGACCATCCCGCTCATAGCGCAGCAGGGCCTCTTCATAGAACGCCTTGCGTTCCTGCTGCCCGCCGCCTGCGGTGAAGGAGTACCGCATCAGGTTCAACGGAGAAAGGAATCCTTGGGGCAAGCGCGCCCGGTCCATCACAGCGATGCTTTCCTCGAAGGCAAGGATGGCGGCGTGATAGTCGCCGCGATGATGCAGCAGGATGGCGCGGACCACCGGTTCATAAGCAATGCCTTTGGTGCAGTTCAGCGGACGCGAAAGAGCGACTGCCTCTCTCAAGAAGACGAGGCCCGACGTATCTGCTCCTGATTCGTACCTGATCATCCCCAATTCGATCAACAAGTCGATCCGGGAGGGGCCAGCCGGTGTCAGGGCAAGCCGCTCGAGGAGGGA